>DATCOK010000001.1:0-1650 GCA_036564765.1 Candidatus Acidiferrum sp.
AAACTGCGACACCTAGCAAGATTCGACGCCACGATTGTAATTCTCACAGTTACCCCAAACGTTTTCCGTGCACCTTAATCCTGAATTCCGAAATTGAATAGCACTGTTTTGTCCTAACTCGGTTAAGTTTCAGTTGGTTGAAAGAAACTCCGAGGAGGACAAAACAGTGCACTGGAAAATTACCTCTGTTTGGGGCGGGAAGAAAGTGGAATTACGCGAGACCCCGCGCGCGGTTACGCCGTTCGGCGGGTTGGTGGTGTTTTTTGAGTTTCTGCGGCAGGTGGGCTATTGCGAAGCGGTGAGGCAGCACCTGCCGTTTCGTCTCACTTCGCCCAACGCGATCGATCCCGTGGAGACCTTCACGGCCTTTTTGCTTTCGGTGGTGGCCGGGGCGCGGCGGTTCGCACACAGCAGTTTGCTGCGGGCCGATGTGGCCTTGCACGAACTGCTGGGGATCACTCGCTTTCCGGTCGACGACACCATTCGCAACCTGTTCAAGCGTTTTGGGCAGGGACAGTGCCAGCGATTTTTCACCGGCTTGTGGAACTGGCAGTTGCAGCGGCTGCCGGAATGTTCTTGCGGATACAGCTTGGATCTGGACTCGACCGTGTTCGAGCGTTACGGCCGGCAGCAGGGGGCGTTGCGCGGGCCCAACCCGCGCAAGCATGGACGGCCCTCGCATCATCCCTTGGTGGCGGTGCTGGCCGAAGCGCATTTTCTGTTGCACGGCTGGCTGCGCAGCGGCAACTGCGGCTCGGCCCGTGGCGCTGTGGAATTTCTTAAGGAAGCGCTGGCGCTGTTGCCGGAACAACATGCCATTCGCGTGGTACGCGCCGACTCAGGCTTTTTTGATCAGCAATTGCTGGAGTTTTTGGAGCAGCGCGGACTCGCCTACATCGTCGTGGCCCGGCTGACGCGATGGTTGAAGCGAGAAGCGGCACGCGTCACCCAGTGGCGCGCTTTGGACCAGCACTACGCGGTGGGCGAATTTTCTTTGCAACTGTGGGGCTGGCTCCGCCCGCGCCGCTTCGTGGTCATCCGCGAACAACTGCGCGCCGAGCGCCCCTCGCTAGGAAGAAAACTACTCGATGTTCCCGGCTATACCTTCCGCGTCTTCGTCACCAACTTGGCTCTGCCCCCGGAAGAAATCTGGCGCGACTACAACCACAGGGCGGACATGGAAAATCGCATCGCCGAACTGAAACACGATCTGGCCGCCGATGATTTTTGCCTGCAAGAGTTCTTCGCCACCGAAGCCGCTTTCCGCAGCATTCTGCTGTTGTTCAATCTGCTCGGAGAATTTCAGCGCGCCTGCCGTTTCCCCAGCTATCGCCAGCCCGCCACGTTGCGCGCCCAGGTGTTTCTCTGCGGCGCTCTACTTGGCCGAGCCGGCCGCCGCTTGGTCCTGCATCTGTCCGCTTCCTGGGGCGGCCTGCACCGACGCATCCCACTGCTGGAAAACGTCTTAACTTACGGCGCCCCAACTTCGCCGAAGTTGGATCCGCAAGCCCAAACATGAGGCCAAAATCGACCAGGAAATCGCCATGAAACCCACTTCAACTTCGGAATTCAGGCTTAAAAGATCTGGGGCCTAAGGCCCCTAATGCCACTATATTACTGATGCATATAGACTTATTGTAAGTTCTGAGC
>DATCOK010000002.1:0-6437 GCA_036564765.1 Candidatus Acidiferrum sp.
GGCAGATGGCGCGGACGAATCGGGTGGCGCCGGATTTTTTCAGGGTGTTTGGGATTCCGCTGCTGGTGGGAAGGGATTTCAATGCGGACGACCGACAAGGGAAGACTCCGGTATTTATAGTGAACGAAGCCTTGGCGCGTAAATTTTTTGGCACGACGAATGTGGTTGGAAAACGACTCTCAGCGATGCGCGAGTCGAAACGAATCGTGTGGGGAGAAATCGTTGGAGTGGCCGGGAATTTGCGCGAGCGTGATCCCGGGGCGGAACCCAAACGGGAAATTTACGCGCCGTTTTCGCAGTCACGCGAGGCTAGCGGAGTTTTTCTGGTGGTGCGCACCCAACCGGACCCGCTGGCGGTGGTCTCCGCGCTGGAGGAACGGGTTTGGGCGCTGGACAAGGAGCGGCCGGTGACCGCGATCAAGACGATTGAGAAACAGATGCAGGAAAATAATGCGACGCCGCGTTCGCAGAGCACTCTGTTGGGAATCTTTGGCGGGCTTGGGCTGCTCCTGTCGCTGGTGGGCGTGTACGGCGTGATGTCTTACGTGGTGACGCAGCAGACACGGGAAATTGGAATTCGCATGGCGCTGGGGGCGCGGCGCGAGGCGGTGCTGCGGATGGTGATCGCGCAGGGACTGAGGTTGACTTTGGCGGGGGTGGGCATTGGCGTGATTGGTGCGCTGGCCTTGACGCGGTTCATGCGAAGTTATTTGATCGGGATCAGCGTGACGGACCCGTGGACGTTTCTGGGAGTTGCGGTAGTGCTTACATTGGTCGCGGTGGCGGCGTGTTTTGTTCCAGCGTCGCGGGCGATGCGGGTGGATCCGTTGGTGGTGCTGCGCTGGGAATGACGAGTCCGTGGCGAATCTACGAATGAGTCTTGGGGAGTAAAGATGGTCACGCCACAAAATCCCTGCTCGCCTCGGCGAGCTTGCACAAAAAATCGGTGCGTGAGCGACCCGCTGGTGGCTTGAAATTTTCACCGGTGATTGTGGATTCCGTGGGGTGGGATAAACTCTCCGTAGTGTGCTAGCGGCATGAATTGAGATTTGCGCATCTAAATATTTATGAGAATTTCAGGATTAGCAGTGCTTTCGCGCATGGTTTGGCCGCGGCTTTTGTTGGCTGCTGGGCTGACGACTGGTGTTGCTACCGTGCGCGGGCAAGAGACGCCACTGGGGCCGATGGAGGCGCCGGCGGATCACCATGTGAGCCGCATTGGGACTGAGCCGGAGCCGCCCGCGCCGCCTTCTCTGCCGCCAGAGGAGATTATCCGCCGGTTTTCGGAGAAGGAAGATGAGTATCTGCGGGCGCGGCCGAGTTATGGATTTCGCAAAAGTGTTCGAATCCAGGAATTTGGGCCGGACAGCAATCCCGTGGGAGAATTTTTGCGAGTAACGGATTACATCAAGCTGGCGGACGGACGTGTGGCGGCCAAGGCGGTGCAGAATCCGCAGTCAACGCTGCAGGGAATTTATCTGGCACCGGAGGATCTGGAGGCGCTGGACCGCATCCCGGCGTTTCCGCTTACTTCGAGCCAGCTGGCTAAATACGATCTGAAATTCCTGGGTCGCGACCAAGTCGACGAGGTCGACTGCTACATTTTTCAGGCCAAGCCAAAAGTCGTGGAGCGCGCCAAGGCGTATTTCGACGGCGTGGTGTGGGTGGATGCGCAATATCTGGAAGTGGTGAAGACTTACGGGAAGTGGGTGACGGAACAAGGTGACACGCGCGGGATCGCGCAGCTGCCTTTTTCGCTGTTCGAAACGTATCGCGAAAATGTGGATGGGAAATACTGGTTCCCGAATTATTTGCGTTCGGACGATACGCTGCATTCGAAGGACGGAGATATTCCGGTGCGGCTGGTCGTGAAGTGGAGCGACTTCCGTCCTGCAGGCGCTGCCCCCGCGGCTCCAGCGGCAACACCGGCTCCGGGCGCGGCTCCTGGAAATGGTCCAGGGAACGCACCGGCCGGGGCGCCTCCGGCGACTGTACCCGCGGCTCCGCCTGAGCCGCCGCCTTCCGCTTGAGGCGGCTGGGCGTGAGGCTGTTTAGAGCGATTTAACCTATAATCATTGGGCGTTTATTCCGCTCGCGTTTTTTGCGCGCTTAAAACACCGTGTCGATCCTAGACTGCTCTATCACTCTGCTGGCCACACAAAGCTCCCTGGGCCACTACTGGCACAAGATTTCTGACCGCACGTTTTCGAGCGTGTATCACGCCAACGGATTCGATCTGGCGATGATGATTCCGTACTTTGTGGTGCTGTTTGTTTTGGCGCTGTACGGGATGCACCGCTACTGGCTGGTGTACGACTACTACCGCTACGCGAAAAATGTGCCGGCCGCGCCACCGCCGGTGGAGAACTGGCCGCGCGTGACGATTCAACTGCCGATTTTCAACGAGCGATACGTGATCGAGCGATTGGTGGAGGCGGTGTCGCGCTTCGATTATCCGGCGGAACTGCTGGACGTGCAGGTGTTGGACGATTCGACGGATGAGACGCGGGAGATTGCGCGCAATTGCGTGGAGCGCTTCGCGACGCAGGGCATGCCCATCGTCTATATTCATCGCACGAACCGTGAGGGCTACAAGGCTGGGGCACTAGAAAACGGATTGAAAACGGCCCGCGGGCAATTCGTGGCGATTTTCGATGCGGACTTCGTGCCTGCGCCGGATTTTCTTCGTTTGACGATTCCCTACTTCATGAATCCGGACGGCGGCGCGGGCGTCGGAATGGTGCAGACGCGCTGGACCTATTTGAATTCGGATTATTCGTTGTTGACGCAGGTGGAAACCATTCTGCTGGATGGGCACTTCGTGGTGGAGCACGGGGCGCGGTCGAGGCGCGGAACGTTTTTTAATTTTAACGGCACGGCGGGTGTATGGCGGCGGAAGGCCATCGATCAAGCGGGCGGATGGCAGCACGACACGTTGACCGAAGACACCGACCTCTCCTACCGGGCGCAATTGAAGGGCTGGAAATTTTTGTATCTACCGCATATCGAATGCCCGTCGGAATTGCCGGTGGACATGAACGGCTTCAAGGCACAGCAAGCGCGTTGGGCCAAGGGGTTGATGCAGACGGCGAAGAAGATTTTGCCAAAGGTGTTTCGTTCGGATATGCCGTGGCACGTGAAGTCCGAGGCGTTTTTTCATTTGACGGCGAACATCAGCTATCCGCTGATGGTGCTGCTTTCAACCATGCTCCTGCCGGCGATGATCGTGCGGTTTTATCAGGGCTGGGTGCAGATGCTGGTGATCGACTTACCGTTGTTTCTGGCGTCGACGTGTTCGATTTCGAGTTTTTACCTGGTGGCGCAAAAAGAGCTGCGGCCGAATACGTGGTATCGCACATTTTTGTACATGCCGTTTGTGATGGCTACGGGCATCGGGATTTCGGTACGGAACGCGCAGGCGGTGCTAGAGGCGTTGGCGGGCAAGAAGAGCGAATTTGCGCGTACGCCGAAATTTAACATCGCCGGCAAGCAGGGCTCGTTCGCGAAAAAGTCCTACCGGAACAAGGCCGGGTGGATGCCTTACGCGGAAATTTTGCTGGGCGTGTATTTTGCGTTTACGGTTTTGTACGCGGTGCTGAACGAAAATTACGCCACGGTGCCGTTTTTGCTGCTTTTTGTGTGGGGCTATTTGTACACCGGCTTCATGTCGCTGGGGCAGACGTACTTCGCGCATTTGCGCTTCAAGGTGGATTCGCCGGAAATGCGGCCGGCGGCTTCAGGCGCGCCGGGATTCTAATTCGGCGGCCTATTATTTCGTACTTCCCACTATTCCATTTCTTAATTTGGCGATCGCGTGACGAGGCGTTTCCGTTTCTATTCAAATCGGATGGCGATGATTTCCGGATTGCTGCCCACGCGTAGTGGCGGGCCCCAGGTGCCTGCGCCGCAGGAAGTGTAGATCTGCATGGCGCCGAGTTGCTGCAGGCCGTAGACATATTTGCCGTACATGCGCTCCGCCGCTAGCGTCCAAGGCCAGAACTGGCCGTGGTGGGTGTGGCCGGAGAGTTGAAGGGAGGCACCTTCTTCGGCGGAGACGTGGATGCGGTCGGGCGCGTGAGTGAGCAGGATGCTGGGTTGCGCGCGATTCAGGCCGGTGTTGCGCAGCGTTTTGCGGAAGTGCTCGCTGTGTGTGGCGTCGCGATAGGCGACGCCGATAAGCTGCAAACCGTCGAGTTCGACGCGCTCGTTGTTAAGGACGCGAATGCCTGCGGCGGCGACGGCTTTCAGATATTTGGTGTGATCGGTGAATTCTTCGTGATTGCCTTCGACGAAGTAGGAGCCGAGGAAAGGTTTGAGTTCGCCGAATGGTTTAGCCAGACGCAACAAATCGGCGGGAGTACCGTCGTAGAGATCGCCGCCAATCAAGACGATGTCGGGCTGCAGACTGGCGGCCATTTTTACGATACGGCGCGTGAAGCCAAAGGTGCGGACGTTGCCTAGGTGCACGTCGGTGATTAGTACCGCAGTGCGTCCGTGCCAAGACGGCGGAAGGCCGGGCAGTTTTACGGAGATGCGGCGGATGCGCGTGGCGGCAGCATTGATGACGCCGTAGAGGGTGACGCCGGCGGCCAGGGCGAGAAAAAACAAAGCGGAATAATCGCGACGCGAAGTGACGCCAGCGAGGCGTAAGACCAAGTAGGCGATCCAGCAGAGCAGGGACGAGAAAAAGGCGTAGTTGACGAAGCCGAGCCAAACGGCGGTGATGCGGTAGACGAACCGCAAAACCACGTTGGTGAGACGAAACCCGACTATAGATGTTGCCAGAAAGCTTACGGAGAGAATTGCTAGAGCGATCAGCAGGCCGCGATGATTTAGCGGTGCGAAGTCATAGACGTTGGGATCAGTGCCGGCTTGGGGAGCGGAGAAATAGACCCAAGTGAGGAAGAGATAGCCGTGGATCAGGACGAGAACCGTTTGAAATACCGTGAGAAACACTACGAATCGCTTCGGCAAGCGCGTATTCCTCGAATGGACAGAGATAATTTATTGATTCCACGCACTCCAGACTAGCATGTTCGGTGAAGCGGCTTGGCGAGTTGCGGCTTTGGCGGGTTAAGGGAAATTCAGCTACAATCGGCGGCGTTGAGAGCGTGGTTTCTCGTTAACGAACCCTGCTCTTGCTTTGTTTTGTTGGCACCACCCGCTTGCCCCGGGCGCTTTCTGTGGTGGTTTCGTCAGGAGACTCCGTGAGTCGTCGACCAGCCGGCGCCAAGCGCGCCTGTTTAGCTTCCCGTTTGCCTTCGTTGATCTTCTTACCCTTGCGAAGTAAAGCAGTGTCGGTGAACTTGGGAAGAGTTGTGGGTGGGGTTGTTCTATTTTTATCTTGCGCGGCTCTCGGCGCTTCCACTCTGCAGGCGCAACAACGGCGGGAGCGTGAACCGAATAGCGTGTATAACGGACGGCGAGCGCAATTGGCGGCGCAAAGCGAAGGACCGGTGGTGTTGTGGGGATTTACAGGGCGTGAGGAAGTTTCGCAGGCGTATATTTTTGCCCAGGAAGAGAATTTTTATTATCTGACGGGCCACAACGAAGAAGGCGCCGGGCTGATTATTCTTCCGCCGAAAAAGCCAGGCAACGTAGCCGATGCCGCCAGCGACCCGCTGAGCGGCGTGCGTGAAATTCTCTTTCTGCCGGCGAAAGATCCGGGGAAAGAAAAATGGAATGGCGTGCGCATGTCGCCTTCCGATCCCGGAATCGATTCGCGCACGGGCTTCGCGGCGGTCAAGCCATTTTCGGAAATGCGCGCCGTGGTCGAAATGCTCGCGAAGAGCTATCCCGGTTTCAGCTCCATTCTTCCTTACGAAAAGGAGTTGGGCGGGTATCCGCACGAGAAGGCCGTGGTGGACTGGCTGCAACTGGTGGCGCCGCAAGCGAAGTTGAAAGACGTGCGGCAGGCGATTTACGCGCTGCGCGAAATCAAGTCGCGTGGGGAGATCGAGTTTCTGGCCAAGGCCATCGAGCTTTCGATGGATGCGCACCTGGCGGCGATGAAGATGATGCGGCCGGGAATTTACGAATACCAGGTCGCCGCCAAGATGGTGGAAGTGCACGCGGCTGGCGGATCGGAGGCAGAAGGCTATGCTCCGATTGTAGGCGCCGGGCCGAACTCCGTGGCGCTACATTACGACAAACTTGCCCGAAAGATTGAGGACGGCGACATCGTGGTGCTGGACGTGGGCGCGCAATATTCCGGGTATTCCGCGGACATCACACGCACGCTCCCGGCCAATGGAAAATTCACGGCGCGGCAGCGGGAGATTTACGACATTGTGCTGGGGGCGCAGAAAGCGGCCATGGCGGCTCTGAAACCGGGCACCGATCTGTGCCGCAAGGGCGACAAGAGCGTTTACAAAATTTCTTACGAGTACATCAACTCGCACGGAAAAGATCTACACGGGAAATCGCTGGGGCAGTAC
>DATCOK010000003.1:0-9313 GCA_036564765.1 Candidatus Acidiferrum sp.
TGGTCGTTGACCATGCCGGTGGCTTGCATAAAGGCGTAGCAGATGGTCGAGCCCACGAAGCGGAAACCGCGCTTCTGCAAATCCTTGCTCATAACGTCCGACACCCCGGTTTTCGCCGGTAGCCCGGAGTGGGTCTTCCAGTTATTTTGCAGCGGCTTGCCGTTCACAAAGCCCCAGATATATTTGTCGAACGAGCCGAACTCTTTTTGCACGGCGAGGAACGCCTGGGCATTGGAAATGGTAGAGGCGATTTTCAGCCGGTTGCGAATGATGCCGGGGTCGGCGAGCAGCGCTTTTACTTTTAGCGCGTTGAAGCGCGCCACCTTCCGCGGATCGAATCCTGCGAACACCTTCCGGTAGCGCTCGCGCTTTTGCAACACGGTATCCCAGCTGAGCCCCGCCTGCGCGCCCTCCAGAATCAGAAATTCGAATAACGTGCGATCATCGTGGACCGGCACGCCCCACTCTTCATCGTGATAGGAAATGCTCAGCGGATTGCTGGGCCACTTACAGCGCACAATTTCCGTCGGCGATTTTTTCATGGCGCGGGTCTCTCGCTACGGCGCGAACGAAAGTCCTTCAGAAATAAGTACAGGCGCGCCGCGGAAAGCTGCGGCGCGCCTGAAATATTGCATGCTTTTGGTGAATTACGCGAGGTGCCGCGCGAGCGCCTTGGTGATCTGATCCTTCGGCACCGCGCCGACGATCTGCTCCACCACTTGCCCGTTCTTGAACACCAGCAACGTGGGTATCCCGCGCACGTTGTAACGCCCTGCGGAATTAATCGCTTCATCCACGTTCAGTTTCATTACCTTCAATTTCCCGGCGTAATCCTGCGCGATCTCCGCCACCGTCGGCGCCAGCATATGGCACGGGCGGCACCAGTCGGCCCAGAAATCCACCATCACCGGCTGCGAACTGCTGGCGGTCAAAACCTCCGCTTCAAAATTGCCGTCCGTCACCGCTTGAATAGTATCTGCCATGGTCTTTGTCCTCAGCGGCTTGGCCTCAACTTGCCCGCCGCTACTCTCCCTCGACGTCTAATTAGATGTTGCAACAGAAATTTGGTTTCGTGACAGGTGCGCGGCCTTATAGAGCTTCGCATATTCCGCCGCCGGGCGCTTCCACGAAAAATCCTTGCTCATGCCATTCAGTTGGATGCGCTTCCAGATGCGCTCGTCCGCGAAATGATGCAGCGCCTGGCGCACCGACTCGAGCAGCGCCGCTCCGGAATATTCCGCGAACTTGAAACCCGTCCCACTGCCGTGCTGCATGTCGAAAGACTCGACCGTATCGTCCAGTCCGCCGGTGGCTCGCACAATCGGCACCGTACCATACTTCAGGCTGTACACCTGATTCAAGCCGCAGGGCTCGTAGCGCGAAGGCATCAGAAACATGTCCGCGCCCGCTTCGATTTTATGTGCGAGTTCGTCGTCGTAAGCAATGCGCACGCCCACGCGCCCTGGAAATTCGTTGGCCAGCCGCTCAAACAATTCCTCGTAGCGCCGCTCGCCGGTCCCCAGCACCGTAAGTACCACATCTTCCTTCATCAGTTCGTTGGCCGCCGCGGCGATCAGGTCAAAACCTTTTTGATCCGCGAATCGCGAAACAATTCCGATCACCGGCCGCGCCAGGTGGCCCGCCGACAAACCAAACGTCTCCAGTAAATCTTTCTTGCACGCCTGCTTCCCGCTCAAGTCCTTCACCGAGTAGCGCGCCGCGATCAATTTATCTTTCTCGGGATTCCACACCCCGTAATCGACGCCGTTCAAAATTCCCACCACGCGATCGGCGCGGCTGCGCACCACCCCATCTAACCCGTGGCCAAATTCCGCGGTCTGCATCTCTTCCGCATATTTTTTGCTGACGGTGGTCAGATAATCCGCGTAGATCAGCCCGCCCTTCAGAAAATTGACCAGCCCATAAAATTCCAGACCCGCCGGATGATAAACCTCCCGCGGTATACTAGCCCGTTCCAGGACCGCGGCGGGAAAATGCCCCTGATAGCCGATGTTGTGAATGGTAAAAACCACCGGAATATTTTTGACCAGCGGATCTTCCGCGTACGCCGAACGTAGGAACACCGGCACCAAACCGGTCTGCCAGTCGTGGCAGTGAATCACGTCCGGCGCCCAAACGTGCTTCGCCAGTTCAATCACCGCCCGCGAAAATTCACTGTAGCGTTCCGCATTGTCGGGAAAATCACCCGCGCTGTTGCCGTAAATTCCGTCGCGGTCGTAGTAGCCGGGATCGTCGAGAAAAAAATAATGAACATTATTCAGCGTGCCGCCGTCGGCAATCGACGGAAAGCGCAGCCGCCCGTCCATGGGCATGGTGAGGCTGGGCAGAATCGCCGCGGCCGCTTTGTTCCCGCGGTAGCGCGGCAGCACCACGGCGATTTCGTGGCCCTGCGCCGCGAGCGCCTTCGGCAATGCCTCCACGACATCAGCGAGACCGCCGGTCTTGGAAAACGGCAACCCTTCGGAAGCGGCAAATAGAATTCTCAACGGAGTTTCACGTCGGCTTTCTCGTCCACCATTTCGTGTCTCGTTTCGCACCGCTGAAGATTATTTTACGCTATCTGCCCGCCCGCAAGCCCTCCACCTGCGGCAGCCCATGCGCGACTTGCTACACTGTCGAGCCATGGCGCGGCAACACCTCGGTCAACATTTCCTTTCCGACCTTTATTGGCGCGAGCAGATCGCCCGGGCCATCCACGTATCGCCGCATTCCGATGCCCTCGCGGTCCCCAGGTTCAAGTCCGGCGAATACTGCTGGATCGAAATCGGCCCCGGCAACGGTGAACTCACGGAATTCCTCGCGCGTACCGGCGCCCCGGTGCACGCCATCGAACTGGACGAATCCTTGGCCGGCGCTCTTCGCCATCTCAGCAAGAAATTCCCGAATCTCGAAGTCATCGCCGCGGACATTTTGCAAACCGACCTGCGCGCCGTCTCGCGCGGCCTGCGTATGCGCATCTACGGCAGCCTCCCTTACTACATTACCTCGCCGATTTTGCATCACCTGTTCCAGTTCTCGGAACTGATCGACGACATTCACGTGATCGTGCAAACCGAAGTCGCCGAACGCATGGCCGCGCCACCCGGCAGCAAAGCCTACGGCTACCTCTCCGTCGCCACGCAACTGAATGCCCGAACTGAACTGGTACAGGAAATTCCGCGCGGCGCCTTCAATCCTCCGCCCGAAGTCGACTCCACGCTGGTCACCCTGCGCCTGCCCGGCGAGTGGGCCAAACTTCGCGGTGATTCACCGCTAGACGAAGAGGCCTTCCTCGATTTCGTGAAGGCCTGCTTCTCGCAAAAGAGAAAAACGCTGGTCAATAATCTCCGCGGACGTTGCAGTCCCGAGCGGGTGCGCGCGGCGCTGGCGGCGTCAGGCCTGCGTCCCGATGCCCGCGCTGAACAAGTCAGCATTTCCGGCTTGGCGCAATTATTCAGAGCGTTGGAAAAACCGCCAGCATGAAAAAGAAGACTCTGATCACACCTCGCTGGAAGTAATTTCCCCCGCAATCACTGCGCGCTTGCTTTTCGCACGCTTCTCCGCGGCCACCAGCCGGTCGGGATAGTCGCTCATCAGCCCGTCAACGCCTGCGGACATCAGCAGCCGCATGTGTGCGGCGTGATTCACTGTCCAGCACACCACCTGCAAATCTTTTTTGCGCGCCGAAGTCAGCAGCCCGGCGCTGACCAGGTCTCCACGAACCGCCACCTGCCGCGCCCCAATCTCCAGCGCCCGCTCCAGCGGCTGCTCGATTTGCCCGTCGTACAACAACCCGGTCATGAGCGTCGGCTCGATCTTGCGCACCGCCGCGAGAATCGACGCGTCAAAGGAAATCACTACCGTTCGCGCGATCTGTTCGGACTCCCGCAACGCCCCGATCAACACATGTTCCCCACCCCAGGAGCCACCGGGCTTCACTTCCAGGTAAAAGACCACGTCGTTTTTCTTAGCGAACTCCAAAATTTCTTCGAGAGTCGGGATGCGCTCGCCGGCATGCTCGCTGCCAAACCACGAACCGGCATCGAGCCGCCGCAACTCCGCCAACGTCATGTCATGAACCGTGCCTTTCCCGTTGGTGGTGCGGTTCACGGTGGTGTCATGAATGGCCACCAGCCGGGCATCGCGGGTCAACTGCAGATCCGTCTCGATGAAATTCACGCCCAGGCTCACCGCTTTTTTAAATGCCGCCAGGGTATTTTCCGGCGCGTGCCCGGAAGCTCCGCGGTGCGCGATTAGCAACATAACCGTCCGTCCAGCTGCGCAAGAGCCACGCACGCAACTTCCGGAAAGCCGGCGGGTTTATTCGATGTGGGAATCAGGCAGGCAGACACAAGGTGTATCGTAACACCGGCGGCGTTGTTGTCAGGATGCACCGCTGAGGCCGCCGCCTGAATCTAACACTGTGACGGACAATTTCGCGGCATGCAGGTTTTGGAGAAGAGGAGACATCATGAGGAAGGAATTAGCACTCGCCGCAGCGTTGCTGCTGGGAGCTGGGACCAGTTTTACCGCCGTACGCGCCAATGCGCAGGACACCAAGGAACAACGCAACAAGGAACCGCGTTCACGCCAGAATCTGGTGCGCGAAGTGCGCCATCAGTTGGTGCTGCTGCCGTACTATTCGGTCTTCGATAATTTGAGTTTTCGCGTCGAGGGCGACACCGTCACGCTTGAAGGACAGGTGGTGCGGCCTACGCTCAAATCCGACGCCGAAGGCGTGGTGAAAAATATCGAAGGCATCGGCCGGGTGGTCAACAATATTGAAGTGTTGCCGCTTTCGCCCATGGACGATCAGATTCGCCGCGCGGCCTACCGCGCCATCTTCGCCGAGCCGGCCCTGTCGCGTTACAGCGAATCCGCCGTCCCGTCCATCCACATCATCGTGAAAAACGGCAACGTCACCCTGGTAGGCATCGTCGACAACGAAGGCGACAAAAACATGGCCAACATCCGTGTTAACGGCATCCCCAACGTGTTCAGCGTTAAGAACGATCTAGTGGTCCAACCGTCCAAGTAACGCGTACTTCAGTCTAGAAAAAACGGCCCGCTCACGTGGGCCGTTTTTATTCGTCCCTACTCCGCCGTATCCCCGTCGCCGTGCAAATCCGGAATGTACATCGCCGCCACCGCGTGCGCGATCTTCACCGGATGCGCGTGCGCGCTATCCAGGTTCGTCAGCACCACTACGCTCAGATGATCGCCGGGGTAACGCGAAATATCCGTCGTAAATCCCTGCCACGAGCCGGAATGCTCGATCACCGCATGCCCGTTGTTCTCCGCCAGGCCCCAGCCGAACCCGTAAGGATACGTTTTCCCATCGTTCAGGCGCACCGGCGTGTACATCTGCTCGTAACTGGACTTCTTCAGCAGGGTTTGTCCCGTCAGCGCGGCGTCCCACTTGGCCATGTCCAGCACATTGGTATACAGCGCGCCATCCGCGGTGGTGTTCAGTTTTGGCGCCACCCACTCCTGATTTTTCAGCACACCATCCACCAGCCGGTATCCCGCCGAGCGGTTCGCCACGATGTTTTCCTCGCTGATAATGTGCGTGGCGTCCATGTGCAGCAGCCGGAAAATACGCTGCTCCAGAAAGTCTCCGTAAAATTCCCCGGTGATCCTGTGGATCAGCACGCCTAGAATCACGTACGCGGAATTGCTGTAGCTCCATTTGGAGCCGGGAGGAAAATCGAGTGGCAGCACAATGAACCGCCGCACCAGTTCATCCTCGGTATAGTCGGTGCGCAGATCCACGATCTTCCCGCTTTTCGCGTTTTCGTCCGAGCCGTAGTCGGGAATTCCGGAAGTGTGCGTGAGCATCTGCCGGATGGTGATCTCCTTCCAGGCCGCCGGTGCTTCGGGGAAATATTTGGCGATCTTGTCGTCGATGGCCAGCTTGTTTTCTTCCATCAGCATCAGGATGGCCGTGGCCGTGAACTGCTTCCCCACCGAGCCGGTCTGAAAGATGGATTCGGGTTTCACCGCGACGTTCAATTCCACATTGCTCAATCCGTAGCCCTGGGCCTTGATCAATTTCCCGTCGCGCATTACTCCCAGCGCTAATCCCGGCATTTTTTCGCGCTGCATTTCAGCGGCGATATATGCGTCTGCTTTGCGCGAAATACTTTCGTCACTCCCCTGAGCGCGCGCCAGCGGCCCAATCAAAAACACAAGACATGAACAACAGACGGAAAGTATCCTCACGCGGAGCTCCCTGTGCCCTTCTCTTTGGAACGCCGCACTATACCCGATTTCGGCATCGAGCTTCGCTAACTTCCTCGTGCATCTTTTGGCGGCGCTGGAACTCACGTTATACTTTTGTATGCATTCAAGCGCGTGGAGTGCCGCCCTGGCTGCCCTGTTGCTCATGACCGCCTTACCAGAACGTTCCACCGACGAAAACAGTTGGCGCAAGGAACTACTGGAGTGGCGCGCCAAGCATGCCGTGGAACTTCAAAAGCCGGACGGTTGGCTCGCGCTCGCGGGCCTCGAGTGGCTCACGGAAGGCCCTAACAGCTTTGGTGCCGCCGCCGATAACAAGATTCGTATCGCGGGAGCGCCCACGGAACACCTCGGCGTACTCGAATTGAAAAACGGCGTGGTGCGCTTGCTCGAGCCGCCTGGCGGCTTTCCAAAGGATTTCTTGGTCGCCGGCGAGCCGGCCAAAACGCAGGCGCTGCGCGCCGAACCGAACGGCGACCGCTTTGCGCCGCACTTGACCATCGGCACGCTGAACCTGTACGTGATCCGCCGCGAAGACCGCTTCGCCCTGCGCATCAAGGACTCCAAGTCGCAGGCGTTGCGCGAATTCCACGCCTTGAAATGGTACGAGCCGGACGCCCGCTATCGCGTGGAAGCGAAGTGGATTCCGTATCATCCGCCGAAGACGGTCACGCTCGATACTCTGGCGGGCACTAAGTACGATCAGCCAGTGCCGGGAGCGGCGGAATTCCAGATCAACGGACAAACCTACCGGCTGGAGCCAGTGGTCGAAGAATCCAGTCCTGACCGGCTCTTTTTTATTTTGCGCGACACCACCAGCACCTCGACGACCTACGGCGCCTGCCGCTTTTTGTACACGGGCATGCCCAGCCACGGCGCCACCCAGGAAGGCACGCTCACGCTCGATTTCAATCATCTGGAAAATCCACCGTGCGCCTACACGCCGTACTCCACGTGCCCGCTGCCGCCGGTGGGAAACCGGTTGCCCATCGCTTTGCCCGTGGGCGAGCAGCGCTATCACGAATAGTTTTGAATGTTCGGACTCTGAGACCATGACCACACGACCAAACCCCGAAGGAAACGCCGACGCCGCGGAGCGCACCAAGTTAACAGAGTTACGCACCGTGCTGCTGCGGCTGCACAAAACGCTACTGGACATGGAGCGCCGCGATTACGAGCGCGAGCACGGCCACGTCTCCACCGGCGAACTGTTTCGTCTGGTGCTCGATCACCAGCAGTTTGGTTGGCTGCACAATATTTCCGAGTTCGTGGTGCGCCTGGACGAAACGCTTGCCGGCGAAGTGCCCATCACCGCCGAAGACACCCGCACCGCCATCGGCATGGCGCGAAAAATGTTCGTGCCCTCGGAGTCCGGCGATGCCTTTCAGAAACGCTACTTCGACGCCATCCAGCGCGATCCGGCGGTGGTTATGGAGCATGCCGAGCTCGCGCGCCTCTTCAACAACGAGCCGGCCGATTCCGGCGCGGCATAATTTTTTGGCCTGAAACATCCTTTGGAGCCCTGCGCTGTATCGTGAGTCGCGATCCCCTTGGCCGCTTCCTTACATTCCGGTAAAAAGATTCGCATTCGCCGGCTGACTCGGGCCGAATTGCCGAGCGACACGGTCGCGCTGGCGCGCTTTCTGGTCGGCAAAGCGGTGGTGCACGAACTTCCCGGAGGTCGGGTCAGTGGACGCATCGTCGAAACCGAAGCGTACCCGCCAGGCGATCCCGCCGGACATCACTTTCGCGGCCCGACGCCGCGCATTCGCTCCATGTACCTGGCCCCCGGCCACGCCTACGTTTTCTTTAACTATGGCGCGCATTTCATGTTGAACGTCAGCGGCGAGCCAGAGGGCACCGCCGGCGGCATATTGATCCGCGCAGTGGAGCCGCTCGAAGGCGTGGAGGTGATGAAATTCCACCGCAATTGCGAAACACTGCTGGAACTCACTCGCGGCCCCGGCCGCCTGGCCGCGGCATTTCAAATCGATCGGCGCCACGACGGCCTGGATTTGTGCGCCAAAGGGCCGCTGTGGCTGGGTGAAATCGTGCCGGCGAAACGAAATGCAGTGCCGGAGTCAGGCGCTGCCGATGGCGTCGTAGGCGAAACCGTGCGTATCGGAATCTCTCGAGCCGCCGACAAAGTTCTGCGTTTTTACCAGACGGGAAATGCGTTCGTCAGCGGCCCGAAGCGCTTGCTCGCACACTTGCCAAAGGCCGCTGTGGTGGAAAGGGCTCCGGCTGTAACCAAGCGCGCTACAGCCAGAAAGAAACTCGCGAAGCAAATGAAGAACCCGCGACCCTGAACTTTTCCATACCTGAGCGCAAAATCCGCAGCATAAGGCGCCGGCATTCCCGCCAACTTGCAATCGCTCTCCACAGCATCTACTCTTCTTCGCGATGCCTGAATTGAGCCCGGAATTTTTGCTGTATGGATTTATCTGGTACGTGGCCTTCCTTTTCTCCACCACCTGCCACGAAGCCGCCCATGCCCTGGCCGCCAAACTGGGAGGCGACGAAACCGCCTCGGAAAGCGGCCAGGTTTCCCTCAACCCCATTCCGCACATTCGCCGCGAGCCCTTCGGTATGGTGCTGATTCCGCTGCTCTCCTATTTCATTAACCACTCCATGATCGGTTGGGCCAGCGCCCCGTTTGACCCCGCGTGGGAGCGCCGCTTTCCACGCCGCGCCGGCTGGATGGCTTTGGCCGGACCGGCCGCAAATTTTTCCCTGATGTTGCTGGCGGTTATCGGACTGCGCATCGGCTCCTACGCCGGATGGTTTGCCGCGGACCCGGTGACCGGCCGCCCGGGCATCGCCTTCGTGACCCTAGTCATTTTCTTCTCGCTGAACCTCCTGCTCGGAACGTTTAATCTGCTGCCGGTGCCCCCGCTTGACGGCAGCACTGGCATCCTTGTATTTATGAGCGAGCCCACCGCGCAGAAATATCTGAATTGGTTGCGCGGCAACAGCTACGCCATGCTGGGCCTGCTGGTGGGTCTGCTCTTTTTCAGCCGCGTCTACCAATATATTGAAGCCTTCGCCACCAACGTACTGCTGCGCAGTCACT
>DATCOK010000004.1:0-2314 GCA_036564765.1 Candidatus Acidiferrum sp.
GGTATAGGAGTGGGGCATCAGCGGTCGCCGCGCTTCCGCCACGGCGGTGCGCTGAATGCAAATAACCCGTTCGGCAAGCAAACCAGTGTTCGCGACGCACTAATAATTCGTTGTTTCTCAACCCCATCCGAAATAAACTAGCGGCGCGATGAACTACATCTATTGGTTCCGATTTAATAGGCCACCCAACTAGCGCGAGGGGCATTTTCTCAGCAAGCCAGCAACGAGATTTAGCCCACTCGCAAGAGTGGGCTTTTTGTTCTACGAACCGTTTTCTGAGCAAGGCGCTGAGCCGCCGGTAAAGTCCGGTCAAAGGAAGGATTTCTGATGATTATCTCCATGAAACTGCACTCCTCGCGCGAACAGATCGACGAAGTGCGCAAGCAGGTCGAGCACTTCGGCTACAAAGTTCACTCCATCGAAGGCGAAGAGCGGGTGGTCATCGGCGTGGTCGGTATTGGCGACGTCACCGCCTGCCTCGAATCCGTCGAAGCCATGCCCCAGGTCGAAAAAGTAGTGCCGATCTCCGCGCCCTACAAATTCGTCAGCAAGGAATTTCGCAAAGGAAAGTCGCGCATCAAGATCAACGGAACGGAAATCGGCGGCGACGAATTCATTGTCATGGCCGGCCCGTGTTCCGTCGAATCCGAAAAGCAAATCATGCAAGCCGCCGAAGGCGTGGCCCAGGCCGGCGCGAAAATGCTGCGCGGCGGGGCCTTCAAACCGCGTACTTCGCCCTACGATTTTCAAGGCATGGAAGAAGAGGGTCTCAAACTCTTACAGAAAGCTAAAAAAGAAACCGGGCTGGCCATCATCACCGAAGTTATGAGTGACCGTGATGTCGACCTGATCGCGCAATACGCCGACGTGCTGCAAGTGGGCGCGCGCAACATGCAGAACTTTATTTTGCTGAAAGCCCTCGGTAAATGCCGCCGCCCGGTGCTTCTCAAACGTGGCCTCAGCAGCACCATCAAGGAGTTGCTCATGTCCGCCGAATATATCGTCGCTCACGGCAATTCCGACGTCATCCTCTGCGAGCGGGGCATTCGCACCTTCGAAACCGTCACGCGCAACACCTGCGACATCGCCGCCATTCCGGTTCTCAACGAATTGACCCACCTGCCGGTCATCCTCGACCCGAGCCACGCAACCGGCAAACGCAGCCTGGTCCCCGCCCTGTCCCGCGCCGGCGTAGCCATCGGCGCCGACGGGCTCATCGTCGAAGTGCATCCCGCGCCGGAAAAAGCCATCAGCGACGGCGCCCAATCGTTGGATATCCCGCAGTTCCGCAAAATGATGCAGGACCTGCGGCCCTACATGGATTTGTGGCAGACCGCACGTAAAGCCGAGCAGGCTTCCGCTGTAGCGGTGGCCTGAACGCGCGGGTTTTTCTGGAGGAAATTCCTGGAAGGGAATTCGCTTCTTTAGTGATTGAGTTTCAGCACGCGCATCAGCGTGGCTTGTAGCTTCTGGCATTCCGCCTGCCGCTCGTGCTCATTTTTTGTGCGGTCCGCCAGCGCCTCTTTCAGCAGCACTAAATTTCGCCGGAACTCCAATTGCGCCACCACCAGCCGGCTCAAGGCTTTCAACGCCTCACGCTGCTCCGCTTCCAATTCCCGCGGTTTCTGATCGATTACGCATAGCGTGCCCAGCGCATACCCATCTTCCGTAATCAGCGGCGCCCCGGCGTAAAACCGAATATTCGGTTCGGCCACCACGAACGGATTATCGCGGAATCGCTCGTCCTGCGTCGCGTCCTGCACTTCCAGAATGTCCGACTGCAAAATTGCTTTGGCGCAAAACGCCACGTCGCGCGAAGTCTCCGAAAGCGTCAAGCCCACTTTCGACTTGAACCACTGCCGCTCTTCATCAATCAGCGAAATCAGCGCAATCGGCGTCTTGCACACGAACGACGCCAGTAAGGTCAGGTCGTCGAACGCCGCTTCCGGATCGGTGTCCAGGATCGCGTATTTTTCCAGCGCGGCAACGCGCGCCTCTTCATTTCGTGGTTTGGTCAATTCCATAGTGTTACTCCGCGTCGGCTGCGTCTTCGTTTCTCAGCGGGATCACGAGCCGCAAGTCTACTCCAACACTGCCAATTTGCCTCGGCACTTTTCCCGTCGCTTCGGGTACGGGATTTCACGCATCAGGAACGTGACTTCTCCCTGAATACCCATGGGCCGTGACTCGCGCGCGCTGGCCGTTTCCTTGACGGATGAGAAGCTCAACGTTAGATTGACAGTGTGAAGCATTTCGGACCCAAAAAGTTGCGCGTGCCTCTCTTCGCCAGTCTCGTACTATTCGTCGCGGCGGG
>DATCOK010000005.1:0-4958 GCA_036564765.1 Candidatus Acidiferrum sp.
GGGTCCTGCATCCACGCTTCGCCCCGAAACTTCTGAAACGCCTCCGACCTCTCCCAAATCTCCCGCAAACTCCGTTCCGCCACGTTTTCGAACGTCAGTCCCGGAATCACCCGCGCCGCATGACAGGGCAGCACTTCGCCCCCCGGCGCGATCAGCATCAGCTTTCGCCCCCACCCGCCCATGCAGGCTTTCGGAAACTTGGCGTAATAGTCCGGTACCACATACTCGATGCGCAACTTCCCGCGCAGCCGGTCCTGCGCGCTCTTCAAGGTCACCAGCGACGCATCCAGTTGGTCCCGCGTCGGCAGCAGATTCCCCCGGTTGGCAAACGCCCACCCGTAATACTGCACGTTGGCGAACTCCACCCGCGTCGCGCTGGACCGCTCCGCAATCGCCAGCATCTCCTCGATTTGCTGGATGTTGCGCCCGTGAATTACGAAATTCAGGGTAACCGCCACGCGGTGGCGCGCAAGCCACTCCAGCACCCGCAGCTTCTGCGCATGCGTGGTGCTTCCGGAAATCTCCCGCGCCGTCTCCGCGTCCGCGCCCTGAAAGCTCAGTTGAAAATGGTCCAGCCCGGCCGCCACCAGTTTTTCCAGCCGCCCCTCGTCCAGCGGCAGCCCCGAAGAAATCAGATTGACGTACAGCCCAGCGGCCCGCGCCGCCGCGACCAATTCCAGAATGTCCGGCCGCGCTAGCGGCTCCCCGCCTGTAAAATCCGCCTGCAGCACCCCCAACTCCGCCGCCTCGCGAAACACCCTGCTCCACGTCTCCGTGGACAGCTCCATAGCCCGCGCATCCAGCTCCGTCGGATTCGAACAATACACACAATGCAATGGACACCGGTGGGTCAGTTCCGCAATCAAAGCCAACGGGATGTGGTTGTCGTTATTCATCACTGAATTTCTTGCACTGAACGACTCGCCACCATTGATTCAAGAGAACCAGAGGGACTCTGTGCGATTCCGACCAAGCGTGTCTTTCCGAGCGGAACAAACCGACGCTTTTTAACCTCGTCCGCTCCGCGAACGAGTCGGTTTGTGTTTACACTGAGCTCGGCGGGCGAAGGGCAGCTGAGGAATCTCTCTTAGATCTATAGCGAAGTCAGGGCAGTCGGGCCTCTAGGAACTCCCGCTCGTCTCCCCGCCAAACTCCAAAGCCCCCTGCTCCCGCAACAATTCCAAATACCCCAAAATGTCATTCGCCACTTTTTGCGGTTCCGCCTTCGAATAAATCTTCTGTAGATCTGCCACGATCTCCGCCACCGTCCGCTGCCCGTCGCAGCGCTCAACAATCTCCAGGCTCGGCCCCATCAATCGCAGCGCTTTCTCCGGCATCAGCAGCACCCGCGGCTGCTGCTTCGCTTCGTTCAACCGGCAACCCGCCGCCAATCGCGGCTTGCTATCAAGCTCAGGCGTCATTCGAATCTCACGCTTCCGCCGCCGGCACAAACGCGCCGGGAGGCGGCCAGCCCGGCTGCACATACGAAAAATACAGCGCATCCAGTTGCGCCCACAAAATATCGCACTTCGCTCGCAGGGCCGCCCAAGCCTTCTCCTGCTCTTCGCGCGTCCGCGCGTGCTTGGCCACCCAGTCCAGCGCAAACTCCGCATCCTCCGGCGCCTGCGTCAATCGCGCATCGAAATAATCAAGCCCGCCCGAAAGCCAAGGGTAATGTTCCCGCAAGCGGTCCACCCGCAAGGTAATCAGCTTGTGCGAAAAAAGCTCCGTCAACGAAGAAGCCACCGCCTCCAGCAATGGCCGCGAACTCACAAAATTCACATACGCTTCCACCGCAAAGCGTGTCGCCGGCAAAATCCCGTCGCCTCGCAGCGCTTGCTCCCGCGACAATCCCGTGGCTTCCACCAGTCGCAGCCATTTCTCGATTCCGCCGGGCTTGCTACCCTCGCCGTCGTGATCGATCACCCGCTTGCGCCACGCCAAGCGAAACGCCGCATCCTCGCTGCGCGCCAGGATCGCCGCATCCTTCATAGGAATATGGCTTTGATAGTAGTAGCGGTTCAACGCCCAGGCCTGCAGTTGTCCACGAGTCAACTTGCCCTCGTGCATCAGCAGATGGAACGGATGCTTGTGGTGGTACCGCTGTTCACCAATCGCATGGAACCCGGCAATAAATTCTGCCTCCGGCAGCAGCCGCTCGTTCCCGGCGATTTTTGCCGGCGCGCTCACAGCTCCACTTCCATGCCATCGTGGGCAATCTCAAATCCCGCATCCAGCACCGCGCGGTGCTGTGCGCTATCCTCATCCAGAATCGGATTGGTGTTATTGATGTGGATCAAAATTCTCCGTCCGCGCGCGCTCTTCGGACACTGCTCCAGCAATCCGCCCGGCCCCGACAGCGGTACGTGCCCGATCTCCCGCGCGGTCTTCTTGCTACGACCGGTCTTGATCAATTCGTCGTCGCTCCAGAATGTCCCGTCAATAAACACCGCGTCGCTGTTCTCCACCCAGTGCTGCCACCCGCCGGACTTCGCCGCCGCCGTCGTCTGCATCGCGGGTAGCGATGGTGCATAAAAAAATCGCTTCTCGCCCTGATGGATCACAAATCCCGAGGTCGCCTCTTCCGGCGCCAGCCCATGCTTCAACTCTTCGCTCACAAAGTCCGGATAACTCCCGCCCAAAGGGATTGTGCCGCACAAAAATTCCGGCGCCGAACCCGGCACTTCCTCCAGATGAAAGCCCATCCGCCCTTTGCTCGACAGCGATACCCACTTCACCGGCGGATCGGCGCGTTCCAGAACTTTGAAGATGCGATTCTCGGTCAACACCGCGCGCTGCACCGATGGAGTCGAGAAAGCGAAGAAGGACTGAAACTCGCGCAAATGCAGCAGCCCCGCGACGGAATCCACGTCGGCACTGGGCAGAAAGACCCCACCGATCGGCGGCTCGGACGCAGCGCTGGCTTCGCGCCCACCCGCACGTCCACCTCGCCCGGGACACAGCTCCGGAGTGGCGTTGATCTGGGTTCTCAGGTCTGGGGAGGCGCTAAGGAGAAACCAAATTTTGGAATTTGTTGTAAAAGCCAGTTGGGTCTGGCTTCTAGCCGAGCCGTGAAATTTTCCGGCCCGTACCCGTTGGCAATTGCTACAGCCGCAGTTCCATTGGGGAAAACCGCCCCCGGCCGCTGAGCCGAGGACTTTTACGCGCATTCGAGCAGGTTCCGTGCAGACCGCCTAGCGGTCATCACACTACAGCTCGGCGTTGGCGTACGAGCTGATTTCGCAGTTCAGATCGATCACTTCGTGTTGCGGTGTAGTCCATTCCATGGGAAAGCTCCTCGAAGAAATAATTGCTCGATAAGAATAGCACGCCCAGTCTAAGAATCAACCCGCCAATCGCGTGCACCAGCAATTTAGCCCGGCGTTTCGATCCAGCAAAAATATTTTTTGCTCTGCCCCGTGTACCGAATTGAAACAGGAAATATGGACTACCAAATATGGTTATCCGCCACGAAGAACACCACCATACCTCGTACTAAAAATTTCGTTTTTCCACTCACTCAAAATTCACAACTTTTTTACTAACTTCTGTGATTTGTGCTTGACATGGCCAGAATCGCGCTTATCATGTGGACAAATGTGGAGTGAAGTGGGGCCCAGTAGAAATAAGTAGGGCACCGTAAAGCGTTGTGGGGCGTTCTCAGGGGCTGTACCCGTAAGACTCATTTTGCACCTGTCTTTGCATGTTTTGGAGGCTTTTTGCGTTTTCCAGGCCTCCTTTTAGTGTGTGGTTGTGTCGCTGTCAACACCCAAGGCGGCTTCCACATCGTGAATCCGAGCGGGGCTCATGAACTTGCGCGGCAACTATCCGGCGAAGGTCGACGAAAAGGGTCGCCTCAAGATCCCCGCCTTGTTCTTGGAAGGGCTGAAGGAATACGGAAATCAGTTTTACATCACCAGCTCAACCGGCGAGTCGGCACGTATCTACCCGATCAAGGTTTGGATGCAAATTGAGGACAAACTTGCAGGGGTCTCCTCGCAGAACCGGGCTAAGAGGAAATTTTTGATTCGCACCAGCTATTACGGTCAAACGGTCGAGCTGGACGCCCAGGGCAGGGTACTGCTGCCGTCGGTCTTGCGCGAAGCGGCGCAGACCAAGGGCGACGTCGATGTGTTCGGCAACCTCGATTATCTCGAGGTCATGAACCACACCCGCGTGCTCGACGAACTAAAGAATTCGCCATACACCGAAGAAGATTACAAGGCGCTCGAAGATTTGGGAATCTAACGCACGAGAAGCACGAACGGCGAGTGGATGGTGACCAACCCTCCGTCTCACACGCCGGTCCTGCTGCAAGAGGTGTTGCAATGGCTGCAAATAAAACCCGACGGTATCTACGTAGACGCCACGTTGGGAGCCGGGGGCCACTCCGCAGCCCTCGCGCAGAAATTGGTGTCCGGGAGATTGATCAGCCTGGACCAGGACGAACGGGCCTTAGAGTTGGCCAGGGAGAATCTGAAGCCCTGGAGTCATCTCGTAACCCTGGTGAAGTCGCCGTTCTCCAGGATTGCGGAGGTCGTGCACGAGTTGGGGATTCCGAAGGTGGACGGGGTCTTGGCCGACTTGGGAGTGTCCTCGATGCAGCTTGATCAGTCCGCGCGCGGCTTCTCCTTTCGCGAAGCCGGCCCGCTGGACATGCGCATGAATGCCGAAGCCGAGCTTACGGCAGACGAAATTGTGAATCAGTGGTCGGAAAAAGAAATCGCCGACCTGCTCTATCGCGAAGCCGATGAGCATGATTCCAGAAGAATCGCCAAGGCCATCGTACGAGCGCGACCCCTACGGGATACCGCGCACTTGGCAACGATTGTGGCAGGGGCCCGAAAGCAATGGGGAAGGCAGAGACTGCATCCCGCAACAAAAACGTTTCTGGCGCTGCGGATCGCGGTGAATCGAGAGATGGAGGAACTCGAGCAGTTTCTTTCTCGGACCCCCGC
>DATCOK010000006.1:0-8029 GCA_036564765.1 Candidatus Acidiferrum sp.
ATTCCGGCCCGTACTATCTCGGATCCGGCAACCCGCGTGGCCCACGTCAGGGCGTCAAACGCAACCTCGGCATCATCCTTCGCGAAACCTTGCGCGCCGGCATTCCTGCCATCATCGGCACGGCCGGGCACGCCGGCGGCCGTCCTCACTTGGCATGGACCGTCGAGATTATTCGGGAATTGGCTAAGGAGCATGGCTGGCATTTCCGACTCGCCGCCATCGACAGCGAAATCGAACGCCCAACTCTGACGGAAGCGTTTCGCGAAAATCGCATCAAGCCACTCTCGCCCGCACCGGTCTTCAACGAAACTGTGATCAGCAGCGCTGAACGTTTCGTCGCCATGATGGGCATCGAGCCGCTGCAAGCCGCGCTCTCTGCCGGCGCCCAAGTGGTGATCGCCGGGCGCTGCAGCGATGTGGCCATCTACGCGGCGCTCCCGGTGTTGCGCGGTATCCCCAAGCATGTGGCTTTTCACGCCGGAAAAATCCTCGAATGCGGAGCAGCCAGTGTGGCCCGGCGCTTGTATCCCGATTGTATGGCCGCCGAGCTGGATCAAAATGACTTCACCGTCGAACCGCCAAATCCTGACTTGCGTTGCACTCCGCAAAGTGTGGCCGCGCACACCTTGTATGAAAACGCCGATCCCTACCGCCTCGTCGAGCCCGGCGGAACGCTCGACACCACCTTCGCCAAATATCACGCCGCGAGCGACCGCGCCGTCCGCGTGGAAGGCGGGCGCTTCGTTCCCGCTCCCGTGTATACCGTGCGCATCGAAGGCGCCAGCCTCGCGGGCTATCGTTCTGTGGTGATCGCCGGGATTCGCGATCCGCTGGTGCTAGGTCAGCTGGATAACTTTCTTTCGTCTCTGCGGATCACCGTCGAACAAAAGATCGCGGACAACCTCGCCCCGCCGCCGGGCTCTTACACTCTTACTTTTCGTGTCTACGGGCGTGACGGTGTTATGGGCGCTCTCGAACCCACACCGCGAGTCGAAGGCCACGAAGTCGGTTTGCTCATCGATGTCGTTGCCTCCTCGCAAGCGCTCGCCGCCGACATCCTGCCTTTGATCTGGCACTCCGGCCTGCATCATCCCATCCCCGAGTATCAGGGCCTCATCAGCAATCTTGCATTTCCATTTTCACCGCCCAGCCTCGACGCCGGACCGGTTTACCGTTTTTGCGCCAATCACGTGTGGGAGCTGGACGACCCGTGCCGGCCCTTTCAAACTTCCTGGGAAGATTTGTAGGCAAAAATGGCCGAACTATGGCAGTTCACCAAATTGATTCGCAGCAAAAACGCCGGCCCGTTCGAATTGACCTTCGACATCATGTTCAAGGACCGCGCCAGCTACGATCGCGTGTCCCAAAGTAAGATCCTGAACCCCGCGACCGTCGCGCAGCTCTACCGCGTGCCCCTCGCCTCCGTATGCTTCTTCGTCATCGAAGAAATTCTCACCATCAAATTTTCCATCCCCCGCAAGGTCTTTTCTGGCGATGTCCAGGACACGGATGTTTACGGCGGCCAATTCCACGGGCCGCTCGTCCGTTTGCCAGTCGCAGATCAGGATTGAGTCCGTCGCTTCCGAACCGTCGAAGCCCCTCGTGCTCGGGTCTTAACGCAAATTAATACGAATTTAAGTCTCGCTCGCGCTGGCTAAAGTATGCTGTGCGGATACACAATCAATCCCGATCGGCCCTCGATGGCGCGGGCTGGTCGTAATGTGTCTCCTCGCCGCGATCTTGATAGTGTAGGAGGGTAACGTTCACACCGGCCGACATTTTCTGCAAATCCCCGGTCCCAGCAATATCCCTGACCGCGTGCTGCGCGCCATCGATCGTCCTGTCATGGACCATCGCGGCGCGGAATTCGCCGCCATCGTCAAAGAATCCCTCGATCACCTCCGAGCTGTCATCCAGACCCGCGGCCACGTCGCCATGTATCCCGCCTCCGGGTCCGGCGGATGGGAAGCCGCCATCGTCAACACTCTTTCATCGGGCGACCGCGTACTCATGTTTGAGACCGGCCATTTTTCCAAGCTCTGGCGTCAGGTCGCCGAGCGCTTCGGCCTGCGGGTCGACTATCTACCCGGCTCGTGGCGCACCGGGGTAGTGGTCAGCGAAATAGAAAGCAAATTAGCGGACGACAAAAAGCACGACTACAAAGCGGTCATGCTCGTTCACAACGAAACCGCCACCGGCACTACATCAAAAATTTCCGAAGTCCGCCGCGCTCTGAATCGCCTCAACCATCCGGCCCTGCTAATGGTCGACGCTGTGTCTTCCCTCGGCTCCATCGACTATCGCCAAGACGAATGGGAAGTCGACGTGATGGTCTCCTCCTCGCAAAAAGGGCTGATGCTCCCGCCCGGACTCTCTTTCAACGCCATTTCGCAGAAAGCTCTAACCGCCGGCAAAACCGCCAAGCTGCCGCGTTCTTACTGGGATTGGACCGAACTGCTCGAGCTAAGCCGCAACGGATTTTTTCCTTACACTCCGTCCATCAATTTAATTTTCGGACTGCACGAGGCGCTCAACATGATTCTCGAAGAGGGCCTGCCCAACGTGTTTCAACGCCACCAGCGTCTGGCGCAGGCTACGCGCGCCGCCGTGCGCGGCTGGAATCTCGAAATTGTGTGCCAGGAGCCGTCCGAGTATTCGAATACCGTCACTGCGGTTTTTGTCCCGGAAGGCCATAGCGCCGATGCACTCCGCGCCACCATCCTTGCCAAGTACGACATGTCTCTTGGCGCCGGCTTATCTAAATTAGCCGACAAAGTCTTCCGCATCGGCCACCTTGGACATATCAACGATCTGATGCTGGCCGGCACTCTCGCCGGCGTCGAAATGGGCCTGCGTTCCTGCGGCATCCCGCACACCGAAGGCGGCCTCATGGCGGCACTCGATTCTCTTGCGCCCAGACCGGTGCCCTCGCATGCCAGCTAGCAACCATCCCTTTCGAATTTCTCGCGAGTCTCGGTGATCCAGGCCAATTTGCGCCCAAGAATTTTCTCTGCCACCACCAATGTTCTGATTCTTCTCTGCATCATGTACGCCCTCACTTACATCGACCGCAACAACGTCAGCACCGCCGCCTTCGTCTTCAAGGAAGACCTGCACCTCTCCAACACCCAGGTTGGCTTGGTTTTCTCCGCCTTCGCCTATCCATATCTTTTTTTTCAAATCGTGGGAGGCTGGCTCAGCGATCGCTTTGGCGCCCGCATCACGCTCACCGTCTCGGCGGTCATCTGGGGAGCCGCTACGCTGTTGACCGGGCGCGCCAATGGTTTAGTCGCACTCCTCTGCGCGCGTCTTCTCCTCGGTTTTGGCGAGGGCGCCACCTTTCCCACCGCCACCCGGGCCATGAGCGACTGGCTCCCCGCGGACAAACGCGCCTTCGGGCAGGGCATCACTCATTCCAGCGCGCGCTTGGGCAGCGCACTGACGCCTCCGGTCGTCGCTTGGCTCATCACTTTCGTAAATTGGCGCGGCTCCTTCTTGGTGCTAGGAATAATCAGCCTGGCCTGGGCTTTCGCCTGGGGATTTTATTTTCGCGACGACCCCGCCACGCATCCTTCCATCACCGAGGGCGAACTGCGGCCTCTCCCGGATTTCGCTGCCAGACGAGCATCCCAGCAGCAATCCATTCCTTGGCTAACTCTGCTGCGCCGCATGCTCCCTGTTACCGCGGTGTATTTTTGTTACGCATGGACCCTGTGGCTTTACCTCGCCTGGATTCCTTCCTTTTTTCTTCACAGCTACGGTCTCCGGCTGCAAAACTCTGCCTTCTTTTCCGCGGGAGTTTTTCTTGCCGGCATGATCGGAAATACTTTCGGCGGGATTCTCAGCGACCGCATCCTCGCGCGCACCGGCAGCCGCAACCGGGCCCGCCGCAATCTGGTCGTTTTCGGATTCCTCTGCTCCCTCTCTTGCATGCTTCCGCTGTTTTTCTCCCACAATCTCTCCGTCGCCGCCATTTTCCTGAGCCTGGCCTTTTTCTTTTCCGAGTTCACCATCGGTCCCATGTGGGCCATTCCCATGGACATCGCTCCCAGATTTTCCGGTTCCGCCAGCGGCTTGATGAACACCGGCACCGCCTTCGCCGCGATCATTTCTCCGCTGGTTTTCGGATTCATCATCGACGAAACCGGCAACTGGGAGCTGCCGTTTCTCGGCAGTATCGGCTTGTTGCTTCTCGGCGCTATTCTGGCGTTCTGGATGAAGCCCGAGGAGGTTCTCGCCGGTGCAGAACTACTCGATCATCCCCGCGTGCCAAATGCCGCCGTCTGAGTCGCACGTATTTCGAAAATCTGTTGCGTCCGATCTTTCATGAGCGCCCCTGACATCTCCGTGCACCCGTTAACGCCGTTGCCGCTTAGCTCCCACGCCAAGCCGGTCGACGTCTTCGCCGAAGCCCTTGAACTCGAGCGCGAACTGAAGCGCGCTGTGCAAGGCGAGGTTCGTTTCGACGCTGGTAGCCGCGCTCTTTATGCCACCGACGGCTCCAACTATCGACAGATTCCCATCGGCCTGGTCATTCCGCGCGACGACAACGATGTCATCGCCGCGATAGCCGTCTGCAGAAAATTTGGCGCGCCCGTTCTTCCTCGCGGTGCCGGCACCAGCTTGGCCGGCCAATGCTGCAACGTTGCGGTTGTCTTCGATTTCACCAAATACATGAACAACATTCTGGAAATTAATCCGCAGGAGCGATTCGCACGCGTTCAACCCGGAGTTGTACTCGATACCCTGCGCAATCAGGCGGAACTTCATCAACTTACCTTCGCCCCTGACCCTTCCACGCACAACCGCTGCACCATTGGCGGCATGATTGGCAACAATTCCTGCGGCACGCACTCCCTCCTTGGCGGCAAAACCGTCGACAACATCGAAGAGTTGCGCATTTTGCTCTACGACGGCTCGCAGTTGACCGTGGGAGCCACTAGTGACGCAACCCTCGCCGCAAAAATCGCCGCGCCCGGGCGCGAATCCGAAATTTACTCTAAACTCCGCGCCATCCGTGATCAGTACGGCGCTCTGATCCACGAGCGCTTTCCCCGTATTCCACGCCGCGTCTCCGGCTACAACCTCGACGAGTTGCTTCCCGAAAATGACTTCCACGTGGCCCGCGCACTCGTCGGCACCGAAGGCACCTGCGCTCTTGTCCTCGAGGCCAAGCTGAAGCTCATTCACAGTCCGCAACAGCGCACCCTGGTCGGCTTGGGCTACCCGGACGCCTTCATCGCCGCCGATCACGTTCCCGAAGTTCTGCAATTTTCTCCCATCGGCCTCGAAGGTTTCGAAGGCAGCATCGTCGACGGCCTCAAACAAAAAGGCGTTCCGCACGTCGATCTGCTTCCCCAGGGCCGCGGCATTCTCTTGGTCGAGTTTGGTTCCGACAATGCGCCAGAAACCGAAGCGATCGCCAACAAATTGGTCGAGCATGTTGGTCGCTCTGTCACCCCGCCAACCGCGCGAATCTTCTCGAAACAAGAAGCCCGCCACGTCTGGCATTTGCGCGAGGCCGGCCCCCGCGCCGCAGCCTTTGCTCCCGGCGCCGTCCCCGAATGGGAGGGCTGGGACGACGCCGCCGTCGCCCCGGAAAAACTCGGTGTCTATCTGCGCGGCATTCGCGCCCTGATGAATGAATACAACTATCGCGGCTCGTTCTACGGACATTTCGGCCACGGCTGCATCCACATGCGCGTCAGCTTCGATCTGCAAAGCGAAAAAGGCATTCGCAACTATGGTGAATTCATCGACCGCGCCGCCGACCTGGTGATCAGCCACGGCGGCTCGCTCTCCGGCGAACACGGCGACGGCCAATCGCGTGGCGCGCTGCTTCCAAAAATGTTCGGGCCCGAATTAATGCAGGCCTTCGCGGAATTCAAATCCGTGTGGGATCCGCAAAACAAACTGAATCCCCACAAAGTGCTGAACGCCTATCTCCCCACAGAAAATCTGCGCCTGGGTGCCGACTACCAACCGCTGCAGCCCAAAACCCATTTCGCATTTCCTTCCGACGATGGCTCGCTAGCCACTGCCACCCTGCGCTGTATCGGCCTGGGAGCCTGCCGCAAGCAGGACGGCGGCGCGATGTGCCCGAGCTACATGGTCACTCTTGAAGAAGAACACAGTACCCGGGGCCGCGCCCATCTGCTCTTCGAAATGCTGCAAGGCGAAGTCGTGCGCGACGGCTGGCACGACGAAAACGTTAAAAAAAGCCTCGACCTCTGCCTCTCCTGCAAAGCCTGCAAATCGGAATGTCCCGCCAACGTCGACTTGGCCACGTACCGCGCTGAATTTCTCTCCCATTACTACGAAAACAAATCCCGCCCGCTGCATGCGCATGCTTTTGGCAAAATCGACCAGTGGGCGCGACTCGCATCCGCCGCGCCGCGGCTCGTCAACTTCATCAACAACAATCCGCTGGTGCGCCCGCTGATCAACAAGCTTTTAGACTTCGCGCCGCAACGCCGCATTCCACAATTTGCCAACACAAATTTTCGCAGTTGGCTCAGCAAGCGCCGCCCCGCGCGCGGCAGCAACGACGCCGAAAAGCCGGAAGTGTTCCTATGGCTCGACACCTTTAATAATTATTTCCATCCCGAAACCACCCGCGCCGCTCTGGAACTACTCGAGCATGCCGGATTCCGCGTCAGTACCCCGACGCAACATCTCTGTTGCGGCCGCCCACTCTACGATTTCGGCATGCTCGACGATGCCAAAAATTATCTTTCGCGAATCCTGAACGCCCTCACCGCCCAAATCGACTCCGCAACTCCCGTAGTGGTCCTCGAGCCCAGTTGCGCTTCCGTATTTCGCGATGAGCTGGTCAACTTATTTCCAAACGATCCGCGCGCACAAAAACTCCGTTCCCAAACATTTCTGCTCGGCGAATTTCTGCAGCGCTACGCCCCCAATTTTCAACCGGGTAAACTCTCGCGTCGCATCCTCGTTCATGGTCATTGCCACCACAAAGCCCTCATGAAGATGACTGACGAGGAGGCCCTGCTTCGCAAAACTGGCGCCGAGATTTCTGCCCCCGACACCGGCTGCTGCGGAATGGCCGGTGCATTCGGCTTCGAAAAAGAAAAGTTCGCCATCTCCCAGCACATCGGCGAGCGCGTGCTGCTGCCCGCCGTGCGTAAGGAAGCGCCTGACACGCTGCTCGTCGCCGACGGCTTCAGTTGCCGCGAACAAATCACCCAGGCCACCGGCCGCTCAACACTGCACCTTGCCGAGGTTCTGCTAATGGCCTTGCAGAAAAAAGATGAGTCCTGAAATTTACATAACACTTGGAAATTTCGTGCTTTCGCCGCAACTAAGCCAATAACAGAGAAGGACAACGATGAAACGTCGCGATGTTCTGAAATCCATAATCCCCATTGGAGCTTCCCTCATGTTTGAAAAACAAAAGCTCATCGCCGCTCTCGCTCCACAAGCCGAGACTAAATCCCCGGAACCCGCAGCCGGCCTCACGCGCTACGTCGCCGACTTTGTCCTCAAACTGAAGTACGAAGACATTCCTGCCGAGGTCGTTACCCTTGGCAAAAAATCGATTCTTGACGGCTTCGGGCTGGCCCTCGCCGGATCCATGGCCCAATCCGGCCCCATCAGCCGCAAATATGTTGAATCGCTGGGAACCGCGCAACTTGCCGCCACTCTGATCGGCACGTCCGCGAAAGCCAGTCCGCGTTTCGCCGCGTTTGTGAACGGCGTTTCCATCCACGCCGACGATTTCGACGACACCCAGCTGGCTATCGCGAAAGATCGCGTCTACGGTTTGCTCACGCACCCGACCGCGCCCGTTTTGCCAGCCGCATTTGCGATCGCTGAAACCGCCGGACTCTCCGGCAGGGACATGATCGCCGCCTATTTTGCCGGCGTCGAAGTCGAAACCAAAATCGCTGAAGCCATCGCCCCGCGCCACTACGTCGATGGGTTTCATTCCACCGGCACGTGCGGCTCCTTCGGTTCCGCGGCGGCCTCCGCCAAATTGCTGCGCCTCAATCTCGAAGAAACTCTCTTC
>DATCOK010000007.1:0-12609 GCA_036564765.1 Candidatus Acidiferrum sp.
ACGCGAAACCGGCGTCGCTCCGAGTTGCCGCCGGCCGTGTCCATTCGAATGCGGAAAGTCCGCGAGCGGCGAGCGCGACATTTCAAAATTTTTCAGAACGCCGTGGTCCACCAGCGTGACATTTTGGGCCGGCACTCCCTCATCATCGAACTGGTAGTAGCCCAGCAATTCCTGGCTGTCGAGCCGCTTGCGAGTGGTGTCGTCGACGATAGTCAGAAAGCTGGGCAAAATCTGCTGCCCAACTTTGTTGGAGAAGGTTTGCCCTTCGCTCACGTCCTTCTGGCGGTGGCCTTCGTCGCGATGGCCGAAAACTTCGTGGAAAAAAACCGCGGCGGCACGGCCAGTCAGCAACGCGGGTCCGACGGTGGGGTCGTTTATCGGCGCAGCGACGAGTCCTTCCAGTTCCTTGCGCATGGTCCCTTCGGCGGCGTAGACGGCTTTGTCGTCGGGAGCCTCATTGGGATTCACCCAGTCAAAATTGAAGTAACGGTTGATGTCCATGCCGTCCGGAGCTTTGCCCTGGATGAACAGCTCCAGCCGGTAGCGAATTTGCCCGAATTGCAGTTGGGTGCCTTCGCTGTTTACCTGATAGGCGTTTTGCGCCTGGCCGCTGAAGGTCACGATAGAGTTGATGACCGCTTGCGAATCGCGAAACGCCTTAGTGTAGGCGCGAACCTTGGCTTCCCATGGTTTGCGGTCCACGTCGATGGAAACCTGTTGGCCGATGGAGACATGGGGTTCCTCGCGCGAAAAATCGGGAGCTTTGCCTTCGGCCGTTTCCACTTTTACTTCTTTGCCGGTCTTAATCTTGATAAGCGCTTGCGACGAGGCTTCGTACTGGCGGTTGGTCTCGAGCCAGATCGCGCGACGCAGGACCTCGGGATCATCATCCACGGGAACGACGGTGCCCGGGCCTCCATTGCTCTGCTGCCGCTCGCCGACCTTGTGCGTATTGTCGAGGGTGTAGCTGCCGGTGCGCACCGAAACTTCCAGCCAGCGATTGCGGCCTTCAGTGCTGGTCAGCAATGCGCCATTCGAACCGGAAACATCCGAACGTTGCGTGTCCGTGACCGTATAGCCGACAAAGTATGCAGGTGGCTCTTGGGCCTTGAGCGCTTTGATGGAGCGCTCGAGTTCCGCTTGCATGGCGGCCAGTACCGGAGAGCGTTTTGCCGGCGCGTCGGGCGGCCCGGCGAAAATCGCAGGGGCGGCAAGGGATAGCGAGGCCAACACGCCTAGCGCAGAAAAACGACTACGAATCCATAAAGTCAATGGAAGCCTCACAAGCTTTTAGACGGGAATGGCAACGTTTCAGTGTACTCGCGGTTTCGCGCACCGCACAAATACCCTACCTGAGCGACAAAAGGTTAGATGGGTTTGGTCTGCTTGCCGTTGTACAGGGGCTAACCGTATCAGCCGCACAGCTTGGGATTTGTTTGAGGGTTGCAGACTGGTGGAGGTGCCGGTGTTGTTTTGCTGCTGCCTCGCGACACCACAGGAACCACAACGATGGGAATTGCGGCGATCACGCCCAGCGTGATGCCGGTGGCTTTACTGATGTGATGAGCGGTTTGTACCCCCACGATCGGGCCGCCTACGTCGGTGCTCGCGGCTGCCTGGGTCAAAATATCGAGGGTCGCCTGCTGTGGACCCATGGGGGCCGTGGGACCGGAATTATCGGAATTGCGCACGCTGCCCATTTGTCCGGCTTTAACCTCGATACATACCCCGGCCAGATTGCACACGCGGACAATACCCTCGAAGACCACGACATTCATGGTGCCGTTGTCGAAGCCAACATAGAAATCCGTGCCGACTACGCCGGCGACACCTGCCGGAGTTTTGACTTCAAATTTTCCGTCGGGCTTGGCGATTTTTGCCGCCTGGCTGCGCAACTTGCCGTAGGTCAGCTCCAGTTCAGTCTGCTGCGCTCCTGCGTCGTGCTTTACGACGTGCATGGAGGATTGCGACCCGACATTGAGTACCGAGCCATCGTCGAGAGCGATGCGCGCGCGCCCGTTAACCTGAGTGCTCACTAGATCCTGCCAGTCCACGATGGATTTGGCTGAGGCGGTGACGGTCTTCGAGCCGCGTTCAATACTTACCGCGGGAATGACGCGAGCCACTTCGCCGGCGCGGGAGCCAGTGTTCTGCGGCGGCGCTGCAAAACTTTCTACAGGGATTGCAAGACATAGTGAGAGCAGTAGCGCGGAAGTCAGCGCTGCAGGCGAGGTGGTCTTCATTCGGAGCACTCCTGGGCTGAATGTTTACCTATCGTAGTTACGGGAGAGTGACCTGAGTGTCAATTTGAAAAGGGAATAGCGTTGCGCAGTGGTTACACGGGTTACGGCAAAACGGCAAGCTTCAACCTTGAAGGTGAAAGATGGCTGCGGCCATGTCGTCGTGCTGCTGAATCACATTGGTGAATTCATGCACCGCGGAAAAAATCCGCGTGAGCAACTCCTCGGGTGTCGAACCGCAACTGGTATTGCAGATAGAGATCAGCCGGTCGATGCCGAAATCCTCGTAACGCGCGTTCTGAGCTTCGACCACGCCGTCGGAACAGGACAAGAGGGAATCGCCAGGCTTTAGCGTCATGGTAGTTGTTTCGTATTCGGCTTGCGAAAACAGGCCCGGCGGGATGCCCGATAATTCCACCACCCGGCAATCGCCACCCGACAAAAGCATGGGGCCGGGCATTCCCGTGCTGGCTATCTGCATTTCAAAATTTTCCGGATCGAAAACTCCGTAGAGGATGGCTGCGTGGCGCCGCAAACCGCCGCCGCTCATGAGCCGTTTGTTGAGCAGCGATAGAACGCTGCCGGGAGTCTGCTCGGTTTTGTGAATGCCGCGAAAATTCCCACGGCCAGGGCGGAATACATGGCGGCAGGCAGGCCTTTTCCAGAGACATCGCCGACGTAAAATCCGACGGACCCGTCGGTGAGCTCGAAATAGTCGAGAAAATCCCCGCCGACGAGATGGACGGGCTGAAATTTGTGCGCAATGGTTACCGGTCCGGCGCAAAGAGCTTCCGCGGGCAGCATGACATTCTGAATGGCACGCGCTTCCTCTAGCTCTTCGAAGCGAACTTTCTCGATAGCGCGTTCTTCTGCGACGGGAGAAATCGTAAGCATAATATTTTGGATGTCAAACAACCGCGGAAAGGCGGTTCAAGCGGTGAGCCAGTCTAACAAAAACGGATCAGCCGCCCACGGCAAAAAATGCGAGTTGTTTCCTGGGCAATTCAGGTTAAAGAAAGCCGGCAGTTTCTTCGCAGGCGATAAAATCTGAATATGCGTGGACTCGCCTTACTTGTGGCGGTGGCGGCCTTGATGGTGGGGATATATTACGGCTATCTGAAAAGCATGCCGGTGACCGACGCGGGCACGGCGCCGACACAGGCCATTAGCCTTACCGGAGTGCGCAGCGATTTGCTACAAATTGCGCAAGCGGAACGCGCTTATGTCGCCACCAACGGAAACTGCGTGGCACTGCCGGGGCTGATCTCTTCGAACATGTTGAATATGACGCGCGCCGAGCGTGACGGCTACGTCTATGCCATCGAGTGTGGCACCGGGGAGTTCAATGCCACCGCGCGACATGCCGCTGCGCCCCCGGGTTCCCCAATCCGTTATCCGAACCTCGCCATCGATCAGAATATGGCCGTTCGCGAACTCGAATAGCCGTTTCCACCGAAACAATTCTGGAACTTTACCAGCGCCTGTTCCGTACTTCTAGCAACACGGTCTCACGCAAGTTCTTTTTCAAAGGAGGAGTTTATGAACGACATGGTCGGCTTGGTGGCCGTCATTATGACGCTGGGGATTCCGTTGGGCGCAATGTACACGTACTACCACGTGCGCAAATTACGAAGCCAAGAGCGGCTCTCAGCGATTTCGCGAGGAGTTGAAATTCCCATGGAACCGGAGCTCTCACAAGGGGCTCGATCCCGCCGTTGGGGAATTTTGTTGATCACCGGCGCGTTGGGGTACATGGCGGCGTTCGGGTTGATCGCACGGTTTGCGGAGCCCAATGCGTGGCCGGCAGCCGCGATGGGCATTATTCCGTTGGCCGTCGGAGCGGGATTCCTGACCGACTGGAGCTTAATTCGCCGCGATGCTCGAGCATCGAGTTAGCCACCGCTGAAATGATCGGGCGGGTCCGGGTGCGCAGGCGAGACGTGTTAGAATCGTGCTCAATGCACCCCGCAATTCCTCACTTGATCGAGTTGCAACGCGTGGACCACAACATCGGGGCGTTGCGTGCCGAGATCGATACGTATCCCAAACTTGTTCGTGAAGCGGATGCTCGGCTAAGTGGCGCGCGGACTGCAGTAGCGGCCGCCAAAGAGGCGCACACCAACGCACTGAAGGAACGCAAGAAATTTGAGCTGGACGTTGACCAGTGGAAAGATCGCGCGAAGAAGTATCGCGATCAGAGCGGCTCGGTAAAAACCAACGAAGCCTACAAAGCGCTGCTACACGAGATCGCCAACGCGGAAGCAGAGGTGGCCAAGGCGGAGGACAGGCAACTCGACTTGATGATGAGCGGCGAAGAGTTTGAGCGGCGCGTGCGCCACGCCGAAGCGGACTTGAAGGAAGCGGAAACCACCGTCGCCGCCGAACGTAAAAAAATCCAGGTTCTCAACAGTGAAAAGCAAAAACAGCTGGCGGCGGCGACGGCCGAACGCGAACGCATGACCGCGCCCGTGCCGCAAGAATTGCTGGAACTGTATGCGCGCATCGGCAAGCGTCACAATGGCACCGCCATAGCCCAAGTGCGCGACGATCAATGCAAAGGGTGCGGCATGCGCGTTTTGCCGCACATTGTTCAGGAATTGCGGCAAGAGACCAACGAGGAAGTTTATCGCTGCGAAACCTGTGGGCTGATTTTGTATACCTTGGATCCGATTCCCGTTGCGAATACCGCTCACGCTGATACCACAGATTCCGCTTCCGTCGCGCCCCACTCTTGATGACCCGCCGGCCATCCGCTGCTGATGGAAACAAGAGTTTGTTTGCAAATGATGAACCGGAAAGAGTTCGGCCTGCGGCATATCAGGCCAATATTGACGGCGGCTCACGCGGAAATCCCGGACCCGCTTCCTACGGCGTAGTCATCCGCAACGAGCGCGGCGAGATCGTAGCGAAACTAAAAAAATATATTGGGCGCACCACCAATAACGTAGCCGAGTATTACGGGCTGATCGCGGCGCTGGACTACGCGCAGTCGCAAGGTGTGCGAGCGCTGCGTATCGAAAGCGATTCGGAATTGCTGGTGCGGCAGATGCTGGGGCATTACAAAGTCAAGAGCTCCGATCTCCGCCCGTTATTCGAACGCGCCAAGAAAACGGCGCAGACCTTCGAATCGTTTCGCATCGCTCATGTGTACCGTGCGCAAAATTCTGAGGCGGACGCGCTGGCCAATGAGGCGTTGGATGAAACCTCCGGGCGCGCGAAGCCCGAGAAGGAAGCACGGCCGGACGCGGTGAAGGATGGAAGGCCGGTGGACCCGACGCCGCGCAAGTTGCGCGCGCAATACCGTGACGGGAAACTGCATCTTTTGAAGCCACTGGATCTGCCGGAAAATACCGAAGTGGAAATTCTGCTGCGACCGGCGCCGAAAAACTAAGCCCCCGACGAGTTATTTCAGAGAGTACGAGCGGTATAGAGTGTCGCGTTGCGCGGGGATGAAGCCCGCATCGGAGATGATGCGGCGCAACTCGTTTTCATTGGTGCGATTCCTGACGCCGGCGGCAAAAACGACATTTTCTTCGATCAAGATACTCCCCACGTCATCCGCGCCGAACTGCAAGCCCACCTGGCAGACTTTGATTCCCGGCGTCAGCCAGCTCGATTGAATGTGGTCGATGTTGTCGAGATATAGCCGGCTGACCGCGAGCGTCTTCAGATAATCGACGGCGGTGGCCTCCGGAACTTTTTTACCCAGCGGAGTATTGTCAGGCGCGAACATCCAAGGGATAAATGCGGTGAATCCGCCGGTGTCTTCCTGGATTCTGCGCAAGCGCTCGAGATGATTCACGCGGTGACGCAACTCTTCGCCGCAACCGAACATCATCGTCGCGGTGGTGCGCAGGCCGAGTGAGTGGGCCACGCGGTGCATCTCTTCCCAGTCGTCGCTGGTGCACTTCAGGCGGGCGATTTTGGACCGGATCTCATCGTCGAGAATTTCCGCGCCGCCACCGGGGATGGATTGCAGCCCGGCATCCACGAGCCGTTCAATCGTTTCGCGCACGCTCAACTCGCTGACTTCCGCGATACACAGTATTTCCGGCGCTGAGAAACAATGCAGATGCACCTGCGGGTAACGCTGCTTCAACGAGCGCAATAAGTTTTCGTAGTATTCAATCTGCAGATCGGGATGCAGGCCGCCCTGAAGGAGCACGCCGGTGCCGCCGAGCTCCAGCATCTCATCGATTTTTTCGTAAATCGTTTCAAACGGGAGAATGTAGCCATCTTGGGATCCCAGCGGGCGGTAGAATGCGCAAAAGGAGCAATACTCGGTGCAGAAATTGGTGTAATTGATGTTGCGATCAATCTGGTAGGTGACGACACGCGGATCGTTCTTGGCCAGGCGCATCTGGTGCGCGGCCATGCCGATGCCCAGCAGGTCATCGGACTCCAGCATCTCCAGCGCTTCTTTTTTACTCAGGCCCAACGGGTTCCTCTCGGTGCCATTCTTTATCCTTATTATTTCTATTCTAGCGGATGGGGACGGCGAATTCGAATCGCCGAACGTGCATACTGCTAGGAATTCTGCACCATACGCACCGGGTCGTGGGCCACCCACTCGATGGTTTTGGCGCGCGGTATTAGCCCCAATTTAGCGGCAAGGCAATAATAAAGCTCCAGGCCCGCCAGGTTTTCGCGGTCTAGCGAGAAATCGATATTTTCGCTCAGATAGGTTTGTAGTTCATAAGCGGGCCAGCCATCCTGCCGTGCCGCTTCGGCGGCAATCTGGGGAATGTGCGCGAGGCCGAAGTCTTTTGAGGCTGCAAAATCAGCGGCAACCTCCGGAGTGATGACTTCAGGGCGTCCGGCCCAAACCGCCAGCACCGCCGGAAGCCCGCTGAGCCGCCGCCATTCCTGCACCACATCGTAGACGTGCAAAGTGCCGGTGGCGTTGATTCCGGCTTTATCGGCACTGCACACCAGTTCGCCGGAAGGGCCGAGCGTAGCGTAGCCGGACATGGCGATGGCGAGGCGCAACGCCGGGTCGCCGATCAACAACGCGGCATCGGCTTGGTCCAGCATGTTGGCGGCAGTCAGCGCCGTCTCGAAATAAATGGGCGCGATGCGCCAATGCTCCGCGCACAGAATGTGGGTGAGAGCCTGGGTGCTGCGCGAACTGCGGTCGAGGGCGACCCTGGCCACTTCTTCCATGGGCTTGCGCGATACGAGGAGCAAGCTGCGCACGCGGCGCTTGGCGGCGATAGCCAGATCCGGCAGCAACACCAGGTTATCGATGCGTTGAAATTCGATCGCCGGGATGATGGCGACGTCGGCGCGGCCATCGCGCAAATCGTCGGCGCATTGCGAGGGAATGGTGAAGGACAGTTCGTACTTACCCCGCAGCGGCCCATGCGTGAAGCCGTACACCAGCGGAGCGGTATTGAGGTACTGAACGACGGAGATGCGGAGCTTTCGCAAGATAAGCCAGTGAATGGCGAAATTTAAGTATAGCAGACGAAAAATTCAGACGCGCCGCGTGCTTCTGTTGTAAAACGTTTCGCGAGTGCCGGAGGGTTTGAAAATGAGGAAGTATTCGCGGCTGATTTTATCGGTTCAAATACTGGCGATACTTTTTGCTCCGTTGCCCGCGACGGCCGACGACAAGGCCTCCGTCGCGGTATCCATCGGGGAGAAAACCACCGGAGCGCAAAAGTTTGCGGGCTACTTCAATTTTTATTGGGATGCCAAGCAGGGAAAGCTGTGGCTCGAGATTGATAAGTGGGATTCGGAATTTCTGTACCAGAGCGGGTTGTCGGCCGGAGTCGGTTCGAATGACATCGGGCTCGACCGTGGTCAATTGGGCGCGACTCGCATCGTGCGGTTCGAACGCAGCGGCCCCAAGGTCTTACTGGTCCAGGAAAACCTCGACTATCGGGCGGTGAGCGAGGATGCGGCGGAAAGGCGCGCCGTGCACGATTCGTTCGCGGAGTCCGTGATTGGGGGCTTTACGATAGCGGCGGAAGAAAAGGATCACGCGCTGGTGGATGCCACGGAATTTTTTCTGCGCGACGCGCACGATATTACCGCCACGCTGCGCCGCACCAAGCAAGGCGCCTATCGCATCGATCCCGCGCGCTGCGCAATTTACATGCCGCTCACCCAAAATTTTCCGCTGAACACCGAAGTCGAAGCGGTGCTTACGTTCACCGGTGACGAACCCGGGCAGTGGGTCAAGCAGGTTACTCCTTCGCCGGATTCCATCACAGTTCGCGAGCATCATTCGTTCGTGCAACTTCCGCCGCCGGGTTACAAGCCGCGCGTCTACGATCCGCGCTCCAGTTTCTTCGGTGTTTCTTACATGGATTACGCAACGCCGGTCAGCGAGCCCATCGTGAAGCGCTTTATCTCGCGGCACCGTTTGCGAAAAAAAGATCCTGGCGCGGCCGTCAGCGAGCCGGTGCAGCCTATCATCTATTACCTGGATCGCGGCGGGCCCGAGCCCATCCGCTCCGCGCTGCTCGATGGCGCGCGCTGGTGGAACCAGGCTTTCGAAGCCGCCGGCTACAAAAATGCGTTTCAGGTCAAACTCCTACCGGAAGACGTCGATCCCATGGATTTGCGTTACAACGTGATTCAGTGGGTGCATCGCGCCACGCGGGGCTGGTCGTACGGCGCGAGCGTCGTCGATCCGCGCACGGGAGAAATCATCAAGGGGCACGTGACGCTGGGTTCGCTCCGCGTACGTCAGGACTATCTGATTGCGGAAGGTTTGCTGGCGCCTTACGAGCAGGGCAAGCCGGTGTCGCCCAAAATGATGGAGATGGCGCTGGCGCGGCTGCGTCAACTGGCCGCGCATGAAGTGGGCCACACGCTCGGGCTGCAACACAACTATTCCTCTAGCACTGTGAATCGCTCGTCGGTCATGGATTATCCGCCGCCGCTGATCACCGTCGGCGAAGACGGCGTGCCTGACGTTTCGAATGCGTACGCTACCGGAATTGGAGATTGGGACAAAGTTGCCATTACGTTTGGCTATCAGGATTTCCCGCCCACTGTTGATCAGCATGCGGAGTTAAACAAAATTATTTCCGGCGCGCTTAGTCATGGCTTGCGTTATCTGACCGATCAGGATGCGAGGCCCGCAGGTTCTTCCAGCAGCGTCGCGCATCTGTGGGACTCCGGTTCAAATGCCGTCGATGAGTTGAGTCGCCTGATGCAAGTGCGCGCCGCGGCGCTGCGACGGTTCGGCGAAAACAACATTCGCGAAGGCGCGCCACTCAGCACCATCGAGGATGTGCTCGTTCCAATCTATCTGTTGCACCGGTACCAGGTGGAAGCCGCCAGCAAACTGCTCGGCGGCATGGACTATACTTTCGCGCTTCGCGGCGACGGGCAGACAGCCACGCAGATCGTGGCGCCGGCAGAGCAGCGCCGGGCTTTGGCTGGTGTTCTCGCCACCTTGAAACCGGACGCGCTGGTGTTGCCAGAAGCATTGCTGAAAATCATTCCGCCTCGCGTACCGGATTACGACCGCGGTCGGGAACATTTCAAAATTCACACCAGCCCGGCATTCGACGCGCTCGCACCCGCCGAAGCCGCGGCTGAACACACGCTGCAGTTCCTGTTCAATCCGGAACGCGCGTCGCGGTTAGTGGAGTTTCACGCGCGGGATGCAAAAAATCCTAGTCTCGAAGAAGTTCTCGACGCCACATTGGCGGCAACGTGGAAATCTCCCCGTGCGCCAGGCTACGCGGGCGAAACCTCACGAACCGTAGATTACGTAGTGCTCTACGATCTAATGGCGTTAGTAGAAAACGCGCAGGCTACTTCCCAGGCGCGAGCTATAGCGGCATTGAAGCTCGAAGAGTTAAAAGCGTGGGCAACGAGCGCCCGTTTGAGTACGAAGGATGCGGACGAGCGCGCGCATCTCAGCTTTGCCGCCACGCAAATCACGCAATTCCAGAAAGATCCGAAGGCGATACCTCTCGCCGCGCCGGCGCTGCCACCGGATGGTCCGCCGATCGGCGATGATGACGAGGAATTTCTTCCTTAAGGGCCAATTGCGCGTCTACCGCGACGGAACTTTCTGACCGAGCGTTCGTCTATAGGGTCAGGAGGACCAATTTCATGTATCTGCATGCTTCTGTTGCCGTAGCTTTGCTCGCTGGCGCACTCAGCGGGAGTATCGCCGCGACGCCGGCGGACGGGCATCGTCATTCGATGAATATTTCCGAGGATGGAGATGGGCCGGTCGCGGACTGCGGCGGCTTGCATATTCGCTTCAACGATCGCGCCGCAACGATGCGCGCGGAAGAACGGACTATCGCCCAACCGCAGGGCGCCCTGCACATCGAATCGGAGGTCAACGGCGGGGTGCAGGTGCAAGGTTGGGATGGCAACCAATATTCGGTGACGGCATGCAAGGCAGCCGACGCTTCGAAGAGCGACGCGGAACATATCCTTTCGCAAGTCAACCTGACGATCGATAACGGCAAGGTTGCCGTACACGGTCCTTCCGATCGCGAGAACTGGACGGTTTTCTTGTTGGTGCGGGCTCCTCGCGGGGCGGATCTGGACTTGCGCGCCAACAACGGCCCGGTCTCCATTTACAACCTCGACGCCAAGCTCTCCGCGCACGCGACGAATGGCCCGGTTTCTTTGCAAGGATTTTCAGGAGACGGAGATATTTCTGCGGTGAACGGTCCGATCAATCTGCGGGCTAACTCCGGCAAGCTGCGGGTGCACACCGAGAATGGTCCGGTCTCGGTCGACTTGAACGGTGATTCCTGGGAAGGGTCGGGACTGGAAGCCGATGCCAAGAATGGACCGGTGACTTTGCGCGTGCCGAAAAATTACCAGTCTGGGGTGCTCGTCGAGTCGAATGGAAATTCGCCGATGAGTTGCCAGCCGAGCATTTGCAGCGACGCGCACAAGACCTGGGATGAGGAGCGGCGCCGAATCGAATTTGGTTCTACGCCTGCGGTGATTCACTTGTCAACGGTGAACGGGCCGGTATCGGTAAAACAGATGAGCGATACGCGTTAGTGGTTCCAAACGCGCGCTAAAGGGGGTCGACGCTGCAAAGAGCGAAGCGGGTGGACGGGCTTTGCTCTTGTCGTTAAGATTTGCAGATGCTGCTGGAGTCCCCTGTTGCCCATCCCATCTCCGTCACAGAGGCGGAACGGTTGGCCCTTGAAATTTACGGCCTGGAAACAACCGCTAAAAATCTGCCTGGTGAATACGACGACAATTTTCATTTGCGAGTTGGCGACGGACGCGAACTTGTTCTGAAGGTGATGCACCCGGCGCGCGAGCGTTCATTCATCGATTTGCAATGCCAAGCGCTGGCTCATCTGGAGAAGCGCGCCCCGGCAATCACGTTGCCGCGCGTAGTTCCTTCGCTCAATAACTCGCTCTACATGGAAATAACGGCGACTGATGAGACGCGCCGCTTGGTGTGGTTGCTCAGCTTTGTCCCTGGAAAGGTCTTAGCGGATGTGCGGCCGCACAGCGAAGCGCTTCTTCGCCAATTGGGCGGGCTCTTAGGCGCGATGGATTCGGCGTTGCAGGAGTTCCGTCATCCCGCGGCGCAACGCCAACTGAAATGGGATTTGGCAGCCGCCGATTGGATTCGCGCTCATGTGGAGGGAATTCCCGAAGCAGCGCACCGCGCACTGGTGCAGAACTTTCTCGCGTCGTATGAGTCGGAAATTGTGCCGGCGCTGCCGCAGTTGCGTCGCAGCGTGATCTACGGCGACGCCAATGATCATAACGTGATCGTCAAGCCCGACGATCCGACGCAACCCGGAACCGTTAGTGTCATCGATTTTGGCGACTTGCACTACGGCGTGACCGTTTCAGAAGTCGCCATCGCCGCTGCTTACGCGGTGCTGGGGGAAAAAGATGTGTTAGGGGCGTCGGCTGCTGTCGTCGCTGGATACCACGAGAAATTTCCGCTGCTGGATTCCGAGATTTCTGTACTCTTCGGCCTGATCGCCATGCGGTTGGCGGTCAGTGTCACAAACTCCGCGCATCGCAAAATCGTCAAAGCTGGCGACCCGTACGTGACCGTTACGGAAGGCGCGGCATGGGTTGCATTGCAGCGGCTTTCGGAGATTCATCAACGGTTCGCGCATTACGTATTCCGCGAAGCTTGCGGTATGAGTCCGGTTCCTCAGTCGGAAGCCATCCGGGGATGGATTAGCGCGCATGCCAGCAACGCCGCGTCGCTTTTTGATCAGGACTTTCGAACGGTCCCAACTACCGTTTTTGATCTCAGCGTTGGCAGCGAGTTTCTCGGCGCAGATCCCAAAGCGACGGAAACAGAATCGCTGACGGGCAAAATATTTTCGCGAATGAAGGAGGAAAACGTCTCTTTCGGGATTGGTCGCTACAACGAGCCGCGCTTGCTCTACAC
>DATCOK010000008.1:0-2912 GCA_036564765.1 Candidatus Acidiferrum sp.
ACCCCCGGCCAATCCATAATTTTCTGAAACTCCGCCGCCGCTTCGGCGCCCTTTCGTTCTGCGAGAAGCGCCGCTCCGCGCACATACACCGGATAAAGATTGGTCCAGAAAGTGCTGCTGCCCGGAACTCCGAGCTCGTACGGTGTCGCCACGCTCAAACTTTCCACCGCCTTCGCCGCACCGCCCGGCGCTGCCAGCGCCAGCTGCGCGCGAATCGCCGGTAGGTAATTGAAGCGCACCACGGTGTCTTCCGGAAAGCGCTTGTCCAAATCATCGGCGAGAGCCTGAGCGCGCCCCGCATCGCCGGCCAGCGCCAGAGCCAGCGCCGCGACATACTGCGCGTCCCGACCGTTGGAAATCGCCAACGTGCTCGCTGCGTGTTTGCGGGCTTCCGCGTTGTTGCCGTACAACGCTTCCCACAACGCCGCGGCCGCTTCGCAACCCGCCTGCATCTCTTTTTCTCCTGCGCCCCCCGCCGATGTCGCCGCCTGCCGCGAAAATTCCCGCGCACTTGCGAGTTTCCCAGCGTACGCCGCCGTCGCCGCTTGTTCGTACAGCATCAAATTTTCTTTGCCGGGCTTGCCCATGGCCCACGCCACTTGCTGTTCCATTCCCGCCGCATCGTTATTCAAAAAAGCCAGCTGATAAAGATCCAGCCGCAGATCCGCGGAGTCCAGATTCTTGCTGAGCGCCTCGTCCGCCGCCGCTTTGGCCTCCTCCCGCCTGTTCAAATGTACGTACGCGATCGCCAAATTTCCGTAATTCAACGAATCGGAGGGACTCAGCCGCATCGCCTGACGGAATTCCGCCAGCGATTTGTCGTATTGCCCCAGCGTCTGATAAATCACGCCCAAGTTGCCGGCCGGCACCTGTTCGCGAGGATAAATCTGCGCCCACAATTCGTACGTCTGCCGCGCCTTCTCCATGTCCCCGGTCACAAAATGGTAGTAGTGCGACTCGATATAGAATTTCTCCCACTCGCTGACCCGCCCGCGCATCGCATACGCCTGCTTGGTGTTTTCCGCCGAGAGATTCTTTTCCCCGATGTTGTGATACACCGTCCCGAGCATCGCGCGCGCCATCGCAAATTTCGGATCCAGTTCGATGGAACGCTCCAGCAACGGCACCGCGCCGGGAAAGTCGCCTTTCACCTGCATGGTGGTGCGCCCCAGACTGTAGGCCTGCAGCGCTTCGAGCGAAGAGGTAGTCGCGTCCTCGATCGGGGTGTCCAGTTTCTGCACCGTCTTCAGCGACTCGCCCAATTTTTCGCGCAATTTGGTCGACGCCTCGCCCAGGGCTTTCAACACATTTTCCTTGCCGTCGGCGGTAACCTGCTCGCGCGCCAGGTAATCTCCGCTGTGGCAATTCACCGCGTTCACGCCGATCACGTACTGGTTGCCCAGATTCGAAATCGATCCGCTCACGTAGGCTTTGCTTCCCGCGCGCTGGCAAATTTCGCCGATCAGGGCGGGAGAAAGTTTGCTGTCCATCGGCTGACCCATCAACCGCAGTGTTTGCCGGATGCGCTGCTCGGAGACCAGGCTCAGAAACGGCGACTGCTGCAGTTGCGCAGCCAATCCCTGGCGCAGCGTGTCGTCAAAAATTCCGTCTCCGGTTTTGTTGACGAAATCCGCGAGCACGATGGTGTCGGCCTGCCCCAACGCGCGCGCGTGCCGCGTATTCAAAAACCACGCCGCCACTACCGTAATGATTAGTAACGCCGTGACCCCGCCGGCCACCGCTTTCCAGGGAAAGGTCCGCGCCGCGACAGTCGCTGCAATCGTAGGCGGTACAGAAACAGATGCAGCCGCCCCAACTGGAACCGCAAACGAAGCCGTGATATTTCCAGAGTCCGAAACGCGCTTCAGCTGCAACAAATCCGCGCGCACCGCCGCGGCCGTCGCATAACGCTTGTCACGGTCCTTCTCGAGACACTTAGTGATGATCGTTTCCAGGCCCGCCGGCAACCGCGGGTTGGCATCGGCGATCGCCACCGGCGGCCGAGTCAAGATCGATTCGATAATCACCCCGCCGGTTTTTCCGCCGAAAGCCTGCCGCCCTGTAGCCATCTCATACAACAGCAATCCCAGGGCAAAAATATCCGTGCGCCGATCGAGGTCGTCTCCCCGAATCTGTTCCGGCGACATGTACGCCGGAGTGCCACTGATAATTCCCACCACCGAAACCGATTCTTCCGGCGCGGTCCCGCCACCGCTGTGCAGCGGATCTTTGGCCACCAGTTTTGCCAGGCCAAAATCCAGCACCTTGGCTTGCCCGCGTTTGGTCACAAACACATTCGAAGGCTTGATGTCGCGATGAATGATGCCTTGCTCGTGCGCCGCGTCCAGCGCATCGGCGATCTGAATGCCTAGTTCCAGAATCTCTTCGAGGGCCAGGGCCTGCCGGTGGATATGCTGGCTCAACGTTTCGCCGTCGATAAATTCCATGGCGATGAACGGCCGCTGGCGATCATCACCTACGTCGTAAATCGTGCAGATGCCCGGATGATTCAGCGCCGACGCTGCGTTGGCTTCGCGCCGGAAGCGCTCCAGCGCCTGGGCCTCGTGGGCCATATTTTCGGGGAGAAATTTCAGAGCCACGGCGCGATTCAGCCGCGTGTCCTGCGCCTTGTACACCACACCCATACCGCCGGCGCCCAGCTTTTCCACGATGCGATAGTGAGAGATGGTCTCGTCAATCATGAGCGAGGCCGTGCATCCAAAATTTAGCGGCGATCACAACGTCTGATCGTTTAGCATCTCATCCCCGGTGCGCTTGGGCCGCTCCGTCTTCGGTGGCCGCGGAGACCCCAGCACACTCAGCACCCGCGCACCTTCTCCGTATTTCTTAAGGTCCGGCGCCGACTCCAGTTCGAACGTCACATTCTTTCCGCACACCGTGCACATTAGCGC
>DATCOK010000009.1:0-2113 GCA_036564765.1 Candidatus Acidiferrum sp.
CACCATTACGGTGGTGGACCTAGTGGCGCAAAAGGCGTTGCCGATTATTGATTTGGGGGCGTTGCGCGGGCCGCATGGGCTGACGTTTGTGGCCGGAAAATTGTGGTTCACGGTGGAAGGGTCGAAGGCTATCGGAAGTTATGGTCCGGCGACGCAGAAGGTGGATTGGATTTTGGGCACCGGGCAGGACCGCACGCACATGATTTATGTTTCGTCGGGCTTGAGCCCGATCTTTACCACTAATGTGAATTCCGCAACGGTCAGCGTGATTGAACAGAGTGAAACGGCGGAACGCGGGCCGGGCGGCAGTCATCCGAACTGGACGGAAACAGTGATTCCCGTAGGCAAAGGATCGGAAGGATTTGACGTTTCGCCGGACGGCAAGGAAATTTGGGTGGCCAATGCGAAGGACGGCACTATTTCGGTGATTGATGTGAGCTCCAAAGAGGTGGTGCAGACGATTGATGCGAATGCGCGCGGAGCGAACCGCTTGAAATTTACGTTGGATGGCAAATTGGCGCTGGTTTCTTCGCTGGGAGGAAAGGACGCGGTAGTTTTTGACCGCGCGACACGCAAAGAAGTTAAACGTATCACCGTCGGGAATGGGGCGGCGGGGATTCTGATGCAGCCGGACGGAACGCGGGCGTTCGTGGCGTGCACGCCAGACAGTTACGTGGCGGTGATCGATTTGAAAACGCTGCATATGACGGGGAAAATTACCGCGGGGAAAAATCCTGATGGTCTGGCTTGGGCAGCACGAAAATAGCTGAGATGTGTTTGGTTCTTGTGGAACCGGATTGAAATTCAGAACGACGAGCGAGATTTTTTGGTGCCGGAGATAGGAGTCGAACCTACACGGGCGTGAGCCCGGAGGATTTTGAGTCCTCTGCGTCTGCCATTCCGCCACTCCGGCATCTGAATATCTTAGGGCAGTCTGGGGCTGCGGGCAACCGTGGCGAATGCAAGCGTGATTAACGCGAGACGATTTGGGTATTGGGATAGTTAAGCACGGGCGGAACGGTGGAGAAGAACTTCTGGGCGTTGCGGCCGATGGCGCGGGTGGTGCGCTTGTTCCAAAGGGCACCCATGATCATGGAAACGCCGGGGACGACGCTGTTGACCACGGAGCGGCGGATTAATTTGAAGCCAAGCTTTTTGGCGAAGCGTTTTAAGACTTCGTAGGATTCTCTTTTAGCGTAGTAACGGCCAATGACTTCGCGGGAATACTTCGCGCCGGAGCGGGCGACTTCCTTGCTGAGGTTCTGAGCCACGGCTCCGCCGAAGGCGAAATGCATGATGGCGAGAATGTCTTCGGGATTTTCGGGGTCGAGAGTGCGGCCGTAGAGCGCGGCGAGACGGGCGACGAGCTGGAGTTGGATTCGCGCCGTGAAAAACACTTCCGAGCAGATAGCGGTGGCGGCTACCGCGATGTTCACGGGAAGACCGACAACACCTTCGCCGGCAGTGACGAGGCCGACCAATTCGTCGGCGGAAACGGCGGCGCCGGTGATGGCTCCGGCGAGAGCGGTTTTTTTGCAGGCGGAGTCGATGAGCAGTTCGGCGATTTCGGCGCGAGTGCGGCCGGGAAATTCGAGGGGAAAGGCTTCGGTGGCGGCGCGCTGGGCGTAGTGGCGAAAGGTTTTTTCCATGAGGTGGAAAAGCCACTCGCCGCTTTTGAGATTGGACCAGCCGCCCATATTCTTCACTTCGAGAGCGGTTTCCCTTAACTGGTCGCGGATGTCGTGTTTTGTGGCGGACTTGGCCATGGCGCTCCGGTGTACGATTCCGTTAGCAGCAACAATTCATGCGATTCAAGCAGTATTGCGTGCTTAACAAATCATACGCTTAAGATGACGCGCAGTTGGGGTGGCGTTGCTACGATGAAGTCGCCGCAAAAATGTCATCGAGTTTAGATTCGCGCTACACTGAGTTTGGTTCATTTTATGCCGCCAATGGCCCATTTGCCCACAGAAGCGAACTATCCCACCACAAGCAAATCGTTTCCCTGGCTCAAGGGTATTCTGGCCGGTAGTTTTATCACCATTTTATTTATTGGGGCAGCGGTGTGGCTCTCGACGGGGGTGGGGCTGCCGCATTTGGTGGGATTTTTTCG
>DATCOK010000010.1:0-2152 GCA_036564765.1 Candidatus Acidiferrum sp.
ACAGGATATCGGCAGGCTCCCGCAGGAGCTGGAAAACGCCGTGTTCCGCGTGGTGCAGCAGAGCCTCGCGAACATTCACCGCCATTCCGGTAGCGAAGTGGCGCAGATTCGCATCAATCAGGATGCCGAATTTTTGCTCGCGGAAATTTGCAATGAAGGCCGCGGCATTCCCCCGGAATTGTTGCAGGGCTTCCACGAAGGGACGCGCCTGGTTGGCGTGGGTATGGCCGGCATGCGCGAGCGCGTTCGCGATATGGGCGGAGATTTCGACATTCGCTCCGGGAATACTGGTACAACTGTTTCGGTGCGCTTGCCGCTGCCCACGCACGCGCAAAGCGTGCACGCGTAAATTCTCAGGCGAGGAATCATGAACGAGTGTAAACATCTAAGCCACATCCACGACGTGCAGCCCCACACCCGCGGTTGCGAGGAATGTTTGAAAATGGGCGACACCTGGGTGCACCTGCGCCTGTGTCTCGAGTGCGGCCACGTGGGCTGCTGCGACAGCTCCAAAAACAAGCATGCCACCAAGCATTTTCACGCCACCAAACATCCCATCATGAAGTCGTTCGAACCCGGCGAAGATTGGGCTTGGTGCTACGTAGATGAAATGGAATTGACTCTGGACTGATTGCGAATCGCGCATCGCCGCAGCGTCGGATAAGCCGCCATCAACAAGTCATTGATGTGGCTTCGTGCAGGACTCTTAGAAGGAACTCACGTTCCAAACGGAGAACTTAACCAGCCGCTCAGGCCGGTTGCGTAAAGCGGTAGCCCTTGCCTCTGACGGTTTGAATGAACCTGGGATTTTGCGGGTTGTCCAGTTTTTGCCGCAGCCACGCTACGTGCACGTCGATCGTGCGCGAAGATACCTCACTGTCGTACTCCCAAACCTCCTGCAGAATTTCTTCTCGCGGCACCACGCGATCGCGATGATTGATCAAGTAACGCAGCAACTGTAATTCTTTCGCCGCCAGCGCTAGCGGTTGCCCCCCTTTGCGGACTTCCGCGCGCTCGAAGTCGATTTCCACCTCGCCGAACTGAAAGCTGCGCAATTCCACGCGATTCTCTTTGTTCACCCGACGCAGCAGGGCTTCGACCCGCGCCAGCAATTCCGCCGGATCAAATGGCTTGGCCAGATAGTCGTCGGCGCCCAGCTTCAGACCCACCACTCGATCCACAACCTGCGTTTTAGCGGTGAGCATCAGGATCGCCGTGTCCACCCCGCTGTGCCGCAACTGCCGGCACACTTCGAAGCCGGTCTTCTTCGGCAGCATCACATCCATAATAATCAGCGCATATTTTTCGTTGCTGGCTTTGGCCAACCCCGCTTCGCCATCCGCGGCGCTCTCTACCCGGTATCCTTCCGCCGCCAGCAAATCGGAAATGGTCAGGACCAGGCCGGGTTCGTCTTCCACCAGAAGGATAGGTAATGCGCTCATGCACTGGGCTCGTTTTCTAAGTTGGAATTTTCTTCGTTGGAAGATTCCGACGCCGCCGGGATGCGCACCACAAATTCCGCGCCGTGCTCTTCCTTGCTGCGCATCGCCACGGTTCCTCCATGCGCTTCCACGATACGTTTCACCAAAGTGAGTCCCAGGCCGGTGCCGTGAATCTGATCGTCCTGCGGCCGCCGCCCGCGGAAGAACGGATCAAAAATATTTTCGCGCTCTTCCGCCGGAATTCCCGGGCCGCGATCGCACACGCGAATTTCCACCAGCTTGGGTCCGCCGTTCTTCGAGGCCGAAGCGAATACCCCCACCCAGTCATTCTCCTGCGTGCCGTACTTGATGGCATTATCAAATAGATTCTGCAGCGCGTGTTGCAGCGAAGCCCGGTCCCCCAGCACCTCCGGCAGATTGGCCTCGATACGCTTTTCAATGACCACATCTTTTTTATGCGCGGCGGCACGCGCCGCCCGCAACCCGGCCTCGATGACGTCCGCAATCACCACCGGTTCGCGATGTTGCAATACTCGCCCGGCGCGCGCATTGCCATAACGCAGCACCTGCTCCACCAGCGCCGCCAGCTTCTCGGCCTCCGCGCGGATCAGCGCTCCATAACGCGTCACCTGCGCCGGTTGGCTCGCCAATTCCCCGCGCAAATTGTAAGCCGCCGTGCGAATCACCGTCAGCGGCGTGCGCAACTCATG
>DATCOK010000011.1:0-3956 GCA_036564765.1 Candidatus Acidiferrum sp.
GGTAGTGGACGGCGTGCCGAAGATTCCGGCAAGCGTCGCAGAGGTGGCGGGCCGTTACGGATCATACCGGTCGGCGAGCCTGGCCGATTGGCACCCTACGCGGCGCGAAATGTTGATAGCGACACGCTTCGGCGATACTCCGCAGCTGCATCTGGTGAAAATGCCCGGAGGCGAGCGGCGGCAATTGACGTTTTTCAACGACTCGGTCACCACCGCGCGCTTTCATCCGAATGGCGGCGACTACATTTTGTTTATGAAAGATATCGGGGGAGGCGAATGGTTTCAGCTGTACCGCTATGACGTGGATAGCGGAAACGTGACGCTGTTGACGGACGGCAAATCGCGGAATCTGCCGGGCTCCTGGTCTTCCAGCGGCGATCAACTGGCGTATGTCTCGACGCGGCGCACGGGTCAAGACACGGATTTGTGGGTAATGAATCCAGCGAATCCCAAGACAGATCGCATGTTGACGCAATTGAAAGGGGGCGGGTGGGAGCCGATTGACTGGTCGCCCGATGACAAGAATATTTTGCTGATCGAAGAACTTTCTGTGAACGAGTCCTACTTGTGGCTGGTGAATACGGCGACTGGGGAAAAAACCGCGTTGACCCCGCGTGATGCGAAGGAAAAGGTCGCTTACAGTTCCGCGCGATTTAGCAAGGACGGCCGTGGAATTTATGTGACCACCGATCAGGGCTCGGAGTTTCAACGGCTTGCGCTTCTCGATGTGCAGGGGAAGAATCCGAAGTTCCTGACCAGCGATATTCCCTGGGATGTGGAGTCATTTGATTTGACGAAAGACGGCAAGCGGCTGGCGTTCATCACCAATGAAGAAGGATTAAGTGTGCTGCATGTGATGGACACCGCGAGGCATGAAGAAGTCAAAATGCCGAAACTGCCGTCGGGAGTGATGAGCGGCCTGCGGTGGAGTCGCGACGGACACACTCTCGGGATTGCACTGACCAACGCGCAAGGCCCGGGCGATTGCTATTCGGTGGATGTCGCGACCGGCAAAGTGGACCGCTGGACGCACAGCGAGAGCGCTGTGAATACGGACAATTTTCCGGAAGCGGAGCTGGTGCGCTGGAAAAGTTTCGATGGGAAGATGATTTCAGGATTTTTGTACAAGCCGCCGGCGCGATTTACGGGCAAACGGCCGGTGCTGGTCGCGATTCACGGAGGCCCGGAGGGTCAGTCGCAGCCCACATTTCTAAAACGCGAAAATTACCTAGTGAATGAACTGGGAATTGCGGTGATTTTCCCCAATGTGCGAGGCTCCACGGGTTATGGCAAGACTTTCTCGTTGTCGGATAATGGGTTCAAGCGCGAGGACACCTACAAAGACATCAACGTCATGTTCGATTGGATCGGAACGCAGCCAGGGCTCGACGGAGACCGGGTCGCGGTTATGGGTGGAAGCTACGGCGGGCACATGACGCTGGCGGTGTCGACCTTTTACGCCCACCGCATACGATGTTCGGTCGACATCGTCGGAATATCCAATCTGGTAACGTTTCTGGAGCACACCGAGGGCTACAGGCGCGACTTACGCCGTGTGGAATATGGAGACGAGCGTGATCCCCAGATGCGCGAGTTTCTCGAGAAGATTGCGCCGATGAATCATCTGGAGCAAATCAAGAAGCCTATGCTGGTGGTAGCGGGTAAGAATGATCCGCGCGTACCGGTTACAGAGTCGGAACAAATCGTCAACGGGTTGAAGAAGCAGGGTACTCCCGTTTGGTATCTGATGGCGAAGGACGAAGGCCACGGCTTCCGCAAGAAGCAGAACCAGGATTTTCAGTTTTACACGACGGTCGAATTCTTGCAGGAGTATCTATTGAAGTAGCGCGGGCATTGTTCATTGGAATGAAGGCGACCCGCTGAATGATTCAACTTCAAGAATTTTACAGCGGGATGTTTCCGTGTTTCTTACGGGGATTGGTGTCGCGCTTATTTTCCAGGGCGCGTAAAGCGGCGACGATGCGTGAGCGGGTTTCCGCCGGTTCGATGATCGCGTCGATATAGCCGCGCTCGGCGGCGACGAAGGGATTGGCGAAGCGCTCTTTGAATTCGTCGATCTTTTCTTTCCTGAGTGCTTCGCGGTTTGCTTCCGGAGCCTTGTCAAGTTCCCGTTTGTACACGATGTTCACCGCACCCTCAGGCCCCATGACCGCGATTTCGGCGGTGGGCCAGGCAAAATTCGCGTCGGTGCGAATGTGCTTGCTGGCCATCACGCAATAGGCGCCGCCGTAAGCTTTGCGCGTGATGACCGTAATTTTGGGTACTGTCGCTTCCGCGAATGCAAATAAAAGTTTGGCACCGTGGCGAATGATGCCGCCGAATTCCTGTTGCGTGCCGGGGAGAAAGCCGGGAACATCCTCGAGAGTAACGAGGGGAATGTTGAAGGCATCGCAGAAACGCACGAAGCGCGCGCCTTTTACCGAAGCGTTGATATCGAGTACCCCGGCGAGAAACGAAGGTTGGTTGGCGACGAAGCCCACGGGTCGGCCGTCGAGCCGGCCGAAACCCACCACCAAATTCCTGGCGAAGTGTTCGTGAACTTCGAAAAAATAGCCGTCATCCACAATGGCGTGGATAGCGTCTTTGATGTCGTACGGTTGCTGGGGATCATCAGGCACGAGGGAGTTGAGCAACTCTTCGCGCCGATCTGGAGTGTCCGACGTGCCACTCCGCGGAGCGTCTTCCAGATTATTGGACGGCAGAAAACTCAGCAGCTCGCGAATCATGGCGAGGCAATCGGCGTCGTCCCGCGAGATGAAATGGGCGACACCGCTTTTTTCGTTGTGAGTCAGGGCTCCGCCGAGCTCCTGCTTGGTGACTTCCTCGTGAGTGACAGTTTTGATCACGTCGGGACCGGTGACAAACATGTAGGAAGTTTCGCGAGTCATAAAAACGAAATCGGTAATGGCCGGCGAATAAACGGCGCCGCCCGCGCAGGGTCCCATGATGGCGCTGATCTGGGGAATTACACCGCTGGCCAGAGTGTTGCGCAGAAAAATGTCGGCGTATCCCGCGAGAGAAGCGACGCCTTCCTGGATGCGCGCGCCGCCGGAATCATTCAAGCCGACGACTGGAGCGCCGCCGCGCATAGCGAGATCCATTATTTTGCAAATCTTGCGCGCGTTGGCTTCGGAGAGCGAGCCGCCGAAAACAGTAAAATCCTGAGCGAACACATAGACGAGGCGGCCATCGATGCGGCCGAACCCGGTGACAAAACCGTCGCCAGGCGGACGTTGCTCTTCCATCCCGAAATCGACACAACTGTGGCGGACGAATTTATCGAGTTCCTCAAAGGTGCCTTCGTCGAGCAAGAGATTGATGCGTTCGCGGGCGGTCAGCTTGCCAGCTTTGTGCTCTCGTTCGCGGCGTTCCGCGCCACCGCCGGCTTCCGCCTCAGCGGACAACTTTCGTAACTGCTCCATGCGGTCCTGATGATTGGCGTGCACGGATGAAGGATTTGTCTTCTTTTCAGGCAAGCGGACTCTCCGCAACGGTTTTGTTCTTCCCGAAAATTCTTACGGCCAGGTGAGTGGCGAGCCACACCGTTCCGAGCAGCAGGACCACGCCGAGGAGCAACTCCGCCCCGATCGCAATAGTCCGCAGAGCCGTCGATGCAATCCCGGTGACGTAAATGGTGGCACGTACGAGGATAAACATGGCACCGAGGCTCATGGCTACAATCAGGATGGTGGTGAAAATTGAAGCAAAAATCATTTTCATGGGATGATTGGCCTCAAAGCCCGGGCACAAGAATAGCGCAAGTTATGTGCCGCACGTTTGGTGGCAACGATGCCCGAGCGACCAAAAGGCAATAGTCGGGGCAGTGTAAATCAGCGCAGGCCAGACCAGTCGTCGGCAACAAGAATGGAATCGCTGGGATTGGACGGATCGTATTTGACGCTGGCGGGCTGACCGGCGACGAGGCGCCCGAAACT
>DATCOK010000012.1:0-1782 GCA_036564765.1 Candidatus Acidiferrum sp.
CCGCTGCCCACCGCCGCCGCGCCTTCCGGCATCGCCATCGCTAGTTTTTCCAGCGGCCCTTCGCCAGACATTGCCGTCACCAATCGCGACCAGGGCACCCTTAGCGTTTTTCTCTCCCTCGGTAACGGAACATTTCAAACCGGCGTGGAACTCAACACCTCCGCCGGTCCCACGGCGCTAATTGTTCCGGTCTTGACCAGCAGCGGCCTTCCAGATGCCGCGGTCGTCTCGCAAGGTTCGGTCTCCGGACAGGGCGTCGTCACCATCATTCAGGATTCCGCATCGCTCGCGGCCAGCGGCAGCGGAACCGGCCAGACTCCCTATCCCGGCGCGGAGTACATGGACCTCGGCCTAAAAATAAAGGCCACGCCCGCTCTCCATCCCAACAACGAAGTCACCCTGCAACTCGAATTCGAAATTCGCGCCCTCGCCGGCGGCAACGTCAATGGCATTCCCATCATTTCGAATCGCACCCTCACGCAAACCATTCGCGTGAAAGACGATCAGCCCACGGTCATCGGCGGCCTCGCCGACCGCGAGGAGACCCGCGCTATCACTGGCCTTCCTGGTTTCGCCGAACTTCCCGGAGTCGGCTACGCCTTTGGCGGCCGCACCAACACGCTCTCCGACACCGAACTGATGATTCTCATCACTCCGCATCGCCTGCGTTATCCGGAGCGCCACACCGCAACGATTCTGGCCGGCCCGGGCGAGCGCGGCGCCACGCCAAGCACCCTGCCTTCCGAGCGCGTCCAGCCTCCATGATGTGTACCCGCAGATTGCGGCGAAAGAGAAAGTACGCTCACCGCACGCCGGGCGGATATCCATCGTTTGCTAGAATGAACAGATGACCGTACCGCGCGAGCAACTCGAGGCGGATGTACTGATTGTCGGTGCCGGCCCCGCGGGACTTTCCTGCGCGCTGCATCTCGCCAACCTCATCAAGAAGCACAACGAAGCCGGCGGCGCTTCCGACCCCCCGCTCTCCGCCGAAAATATTTACGTCCTCGAAAAAGGCCGCGAAGTCGGCGCGCACCAACTCTCCGGCGCGATCATGAATCCCAAAGCGCTGGCGGAGCTGGTGCCGGATTACAAAAATTCCGCCCCGCTCGACACCCCGGTCACCGAGGACGCGGCCTTATTCTTCACCAAAAATTCCTCGCTGCGCTTCCCTATCACCCCGCCGCCCTTCAAAAACCAAGGCAACTACGTCGTCTCGCTCAACCGCCTGGTGAAATGGATGGGTGGTCTGGTCGAATCCGCCGGCGTAAATCTTTTCACCCAGTTCGGCGGCGCCTCGCTCATCTACGAAGGCGAAGGCATCGCCGGGGTCATCACCGAAGACAAGGGCATCGACAAAAACGGCCAGCCCAAAGACAACTTCACGCCTGGCTACGAACTGCGCGCCAAAGTCACCGTGCTCGCCGAAGGTACCCGCGGCTCGCTCACCAAGCAACTGGTCGAGAAAAAAAATCTCAGCAACATCAATCCGCAAACCTATGGCCTGGGCATCAAGGAATTGTGGGACGTGCAGCCCGATCGCATTCAGCCCGGCTTCGTCGCGCACACCCTCGGGTGGCCCATCTCCACCGACATGTACGGCGGCGGCTGGATCTACGGCCTCTCCAATAATCGCGTCTCCATCGGCCTGGTCCTCGCGCTCGAATACGCCGACCCGCAATTCGATCCGCACGCCGCCTTTCAAAAGTGGAAGACCCATCCCTTCCTCAAAGAAATTCTCGACGGCGGAAAATTGGTGCGCTACGGCGCAAAATCATTGCC
>DATCOK010000013.1:0-4275 GCA_036564765.1 Candidatus Acidiferrum sp.
GTGGAGGCCTTCGGGAGCGCGGCTGGGATCAGCGGCAGTGCAGCAGATGACTTGCAGCGGAGGATCTTTGAGATTGGGGACGCCGGTGGCGTCATCGTAGCCGAAGCGCAGGGCGCGGTCGGTGTTAACGAGCAGGCCGGATTCGCACGGCGACAAAGTTCCGCCGGCGACCTTATATTTCGGCGTTTCTTTGGTGGCATAGTGAGTGACGAACATGGCATTTTCGGCTTGCCAGGTGTTCACGCCATCGACGAAGTCCTGGCCCCATAGTTCGCGCGGGGCCATGTCGACGAGATGCTTGATGTGGATGGTGGAGAGAACGGCTTTGTCGGCCCGGTAGGAGCTTCCGTCGCTGCACTCCACGCCGACGCATTTGCCGTCTTCGATGATGAGCTGTTTGACCCATTTGTTGGTGAGCAGGACACCGTGATTGGCTTCGATAACGGCGGCGAGCGCTTTGGTGAGTTCGCCGGAACCGCCTTTGGGAATCGGGCGGCCGGAATGCTGCTGCCGGGCGGTGGCGTAGGCGAGGCGGCCGGTGCCGGGAGCGTCGGGAGGCTCAGCAGCGAGGTGCGACATGTAGAGCATGAAGATGCGGGTGTGTTCGTCGTCGAAAGTGTCGCGAATAATTTCCCAGGCGGACATGGCGAGGCGGCGCTGCCAGAGTTTTCCGCGAGGTTGCGCGGCGAGTTGATCGTTGAGAGGCTTTTCAAAACCGATGGGCGAAAAAGCGGCGCCCATCAAGACGGGCTTGATGGCATCGAATTCGGTGAGCATTTTTCTGTAGGAGTCGGCATCTTTTCTGGAAAATTTGGCGATTTCTGCGCAGGTGCGATCGAGGTCGCGCCATTGAGTTAAATAGCTGCCGTCGGGAAAGGGGATGTGGAAGACGGGATCGGGGTCGATGTATTCGAGGCCGAAATCGGCGAGGCGCAATTCATTGTTGCGCATCATGGGATTGTCCATGAGGAAGGCGTGAGCGGAAGAACAGACGTCATCCTTGAAGCCTCTGAGCATGAGCTCGGCGGTTTTGACGCCGCCGCCCAGCATAGGGCGGCCTTCGAGGACGATGCAGCGATAGCCGGCCTTGGAAAGATAAGCGGCGGTGACGAGACTGTTGTGACCGCCGCCGGCGACGACGATATCGAAACGATCGGTGGGAAGCGCGTTTGGCGCTAGCGAGAGATGCGAAGCGGCCAATGGAGCGATGGCCGCACCTTTTACGAAGTCCCGCCTGGTTATATTGTTCATGCAACCCCTCAGCAGCGCGCAGGCTCGATACGAGTCAAATTTCATTTACATCTACGACTACGTTTTCTTTACCACTTCTTCGATGGTCATTCCAAAATCTTTCAACATAACGGTGGCGGCGTTGCGGCCGGGGCCGCCGGTGACGGAGCCGCCGGGATGGGTGGTTGCGCCGGTTTGATACAGGCCTTTGATGGGCATGCGATGGGAAGCCCAGCCGGGCATGGGGCGCATAGCTCCCGACTGCGCGATGCTGGAGCCGCCAGCGTGACAACTGCCGTGCCAGTTGTGGGGGTTCATGCGTTCCAAATCGAGAGGGCTTTCGATAATGCGCGCGAGAATTTTGTCTTCCGTGAGATTGGGAGAAAAGCGTTGGAGATATTTGAAATTGGCGTCGGAGATCTGGCGCTTGATGGCGTCCCAGTGTTGCGGGCCCTCTTTGAGCGCGTACGGTTGATAGGCGACGACCTTCACGGTGTGCAGGCCAGCGGGTGCGCGCGTGGGATCGACGATGCTGCAGCAGATGACGTGCAGCGGGGGATGTTCGACGTTCACGCGGCCAGAGACGTAGTCGACGCTCATGTGGCGGGCGCGATTGGCGCTGGCCATCATGCCGGAATGGACGGGCGAAAGGAAGCCGTCCTTGGTGGGATATTTGGGCGGCTCTCTCATGGCGTAGTTGGTGGCGAAAAGAGTGAGGCCCGCGTCCCAGGTATCGACGCCATCGATAAAATCCTGGCCCCAGAGTTCGCGGGGCGCCATCTCGACCAGCTGCTTGATGTGAATGGTGGAGAGGACGGCTTTTTCGGCGCGATAGGAGGAGCCGTCGGAACATTCAACACCGACGCATTTATTGTTTTCGATGATGAGGGCTTTAATCCATTTGTTGGTGAGAACGGTTCCGTTGTGGGCGACGATTAGTTTTGCGAGAGCTTCGGTGAGTGCGCCGGAGCCGCCTTTGGGGAGCGGACGACTTTCGCGCTGCTGGTGGAGCGGGATGTACGCGGCGCGAGCGCTGCCGGGATCCTGGACGGGTTGCAGAGAGTAGGGGCAGCCCATCATGAAGGCGCGGCAGTGATCATCTTCGAAAGTGTCGCGCAGAATTTCCCAAGCGGACATGGCGAGGCGGCGCTGCCAGAGTTTTCCTTGCGGATGCACCGCGAGTCGTTCGTTCAGCGGTTTGCCGAAGCCGATGGGCGTGAACGAGACTGCCGAGAGAATGGGGCGCACCGTTTCGTATTCGGTGATGAAGCGGCGGAAGGCTTCGCCGTCTTTTTTGGAAAATTTGGCGAATTCTTCACAAGTGCGGTCGAGATCGCGCCACTGAGTGAGATAGGTGCCGTCGGGAAAAGGCATGTGAAAGACGGGATCGGGAAGAATGTATTCGAGGCCGTATTCGCCGAGCTTGAGTTCATCATTGCGGATCACAGGATTGCCGTAGATGCCGTTGTGGGCGGAGGAACAAACGTCGTGGATAAACCCTCTGAGCGTCAGTTCCGCGCTTTTCACGCCGCCACCGGCGATGGGGCGCCCTTCGAGCACGAGGCAGCGGAAGCCAGCCTTGGCGAGATAAGCGGCAGCGAGGAGACTGTTGTGTCCCGCGCCAGCGACGACGATGTCGAATTGGTCAGGCATGGTTAGTCGAGTTCACCTACAGCTCCAGTTGCGCGGCGAGATTGCGCCGCAACGTGACTGGATCGATTTCTTTTTCCCAGCGTGAGACGACCAGGGTGGCCACGCCGTTGCCGACCATGTTGACGATGGCGCGGGCCATGCTCATGAAGCGATCGATGCCGAGGAGCAGGGCCATGCCTGCGACGGGGATGGTTGGAATCACGGTCAGCGTGGCGACGAGGGCGATGAAGGCTGCGCCTTGCACGCCGCTGGCGCCTTTGGAGGTGAGAGTGGCGACGGCAAAGATGGTTAATTGCTGCGTGAAGGTTAAGTGGGTGTTGGTGGCTTGCGCGACGAAGAGCGCGGCGAGGGTCATGTACAGCGAGGTGCCGTCGGTGTTGAAGGTGTAGCCGGTGGGGAGAACCAGGCCGACGAGGCCTTTGGAGCAGCCGAGGCGCTCCATTTTTTCCATGAGCGTGGGGAGCGCGGCTTCTGAGGAGGAGACGCCGAGCACAATGAGAATTTCTTCCTTGATGTAGCGGAGAAATTTGAAAAGGTTGAAACCCGCGAACCAGGCGACCGTTCCGAGGATCAGCGATACGAACACAATACAGGTGAGATAGAAGATGCCGATTAATTTGACAAGCGGGCCGAGCGAGGCGATGCCGTATTTGCCGACAGTGAAGGCCATAGCGCCGAACGCGCCGATGGGCGCGAAACGCATGACGATGTTGACGACGCCAAAGACCGCTTGCATGAGGCTGTTGAAGACGTCGAGCAGCGGTTTGCAGCGCTCGCCGGCCATGGATACGGCAAAGCCGAAGAGGATGGCGATGAAGAGGACTTGCAGAATATCGCCGCGGGCAAAAGCTTCGGTGATAGTGGTGGGGATGATGTGCAGGACGAAGTCCATGGCGCTCTGGGCTTTGGCCGGGCCCGCATATTCGGCGACGGCTTTGGGATCGAGAGTGGTGGCGTCGATGTTCCAGCCTTGGCCGGGATGCAAAAGATTGGCAACGGCCATGCCGATCAGTAGCGCGAGGGTAGAGACAACTTCGAAGTAAAGCAGAGCTTTTCCACCGACGCGTCCCACCTTTTTCATGTCCTCCATGCCGGCGATGCCGGTGACCACGGTACAGAAAATCACCAGGGTGATGATCATGGTGATGAGGCGGATGAAAGCGTCGCCGAGCGGTTTGAGCGCGATGGCGCGCGCAGGGAAAAAGTGGCCGACGAAAATAGCGAGGACTATCGCTACGAGGACCTGGAAGGACAGACCGGCATAAAAAGGTTTTTTATGCGGCCGGGGAGGCTGTGGCATTGCAGTGACGGTCATGGGTGGAAACGGCCGAGGAAACGCGAACGGACCAGCGGTTCTCGATGGCGATACGGCGGGTATCGTGCAGCGTTCAC
>DATCOK010000014.1:0-2107 GCA_036564765.1 Candidatus Acidiferrum sp.
GTGCTATACATCGGCGTGGTGGTGGTGCTGACCGGGCTGGTGCCGTGGCAGACGTTGATGGATGACGCGGCGCCGGTGGTGAACACGCTGAAGAAGTTGCATGTGACGGGCGTGCGATTGGTGGTGTTGATCGGCGCACTAATGGGGATGATCTCTTCGCTGCTGGTGTTTCAACTGGGGCAGGCGCGCGTATGGTTTGCGATGTCGCGCGATGGATTGTTGCCGCGAGTGTTCAGCCGGGTGCATCCGAAATTTCAGACGCCGGATTTTTCGACGTTGATGGCGGGGATCGTGGTGGGAATTCCGGCGGGACTGCTGGATATCGGGACGCTGGCGGATCTTTCGAATATCGGGACGCTATTCGCGTTCGCGCTGGTGGGGGGCGGGGTTTTAATTTTGCGCTATCGCGAGCCGAACCGGCGAAGGGCGTTTCGGGCGCCAGGCGGGCCGATTGCGCCGATTCTGACGATTTTGACTTGCCTGCTGCTGATGGCGGGTCTGCCCATCACAAACTGGATCCGCTTCTTTGTGTGGATGGCCATTGGACTTGTGATTTACTACAACTACGGACGGAAGCGCAGTACACTGCGGGCAGAAGCCCGCCCATAAAGTACGGCAATACGCTCACAGGACTGACCAGGTGAAGTTAACGGCGCAAGGCAGACGAAGGACGAGGCGCACGCGATGGCTGGGCGTGGCGGTGATTGTCCTGGCGCTGCCGCACGGGGCTGCGGCGTGGGGACGGAACGGGAACAAGCTGGTGGTGAACAAGGCCATCGATACACTGCCGCCGGACATTCGGGAATTTTTTGAATCGAACCGCGCGATATTGTCGCAACACGTCACCGACCCGTTGGATTCCATCGCCAAGACCGCGGCGGAACGCCATAACCATGTTCTTTATCTGGATAAATACGGGCGGTTTCCGTTCGATGCGCTGCCGCGCAGTTACAAGGCGGCGGTGACGAAGTTCGGGAAGACCAAACTGCAGGCCAACGGATTGTTGCCATGGCAAGTGGGCGTGTACAGCCAGAAGTTGACGGAAGATCTGAAGGCCGGGCACTGGGATACAGCCAAGCTGGATGCGGCGATTCTGGCGAATTATGTGGCGGAAGCGCACGATCCCTTCAACACCACGGAAGATTTCGACGGGCATTTGACGGAGCAGACGGGGATCAACGAGCGGTTCGGGACAACGCTGGTGGATCGGTACTCATCGTTTTTTCCGATGCGACCGAATGATGCGACGTTCATCAGCGATCCGACGGATCATGCGTTTGAGGCATGTCTGACCTCGCATAGCTGGCTGGAGACGATTCTGCTGGCGGACCGCAATGCGCGGCGCGGGCAAAATTCCTACAATGATGAGTATTTTGATCATTTTTATAACCTGGCAGCCGTGACGCTGATCCGGCAATTGTCGGCGGCGGCCACTGATGTTGGGTCGTACTGGCTGACGGCGTGGACCAATGCCGGACGGCCGCAACTTCCGCACTGATCTCTCACTGAATTGAGCGCTGCGACTCCACACAGTTCCCTTTCTGACGCATTTGTTGCTCTGCCGAAGGCGGAGTTGCATGTGCATCTGGAAGGATCATTGCAGCCGGGGACGGTTTGCGCGCTGGCGAAGCGGCATGGCGTGGACATTACCCCAGAGGAAGTGCGTGCCCGTTATGCGTACGATGATTTTTTGGGATTTATCGAGACGTTCAAGTGGGTGTCGTCGTTTCTGCGCGAGCCAGCTGATTTTGCGACGGCGTTGAACGATCTGGGGGAGCAGTTGCTGGCCCAGAACGTGGTGTACGCCGAAATTACCCTGAGCGTAGGCGTGATGCTGCTGCGGCAGCAATCGGCGGACAAGAACTTTGAGGCCATGGCGCTGGTGGCTGAAAAGTTTTTACAACGTGGGTTGAAGCTACATTTCATTTTTGACGCGGTGCGGCAGTTTGGAGCAGATGCGGCGATGGAGGTGGTGGAGGCCGCGGGGCGTTGTGGCTCGAACTTGATTGTGGCGTTCGGGGTCGGTGGCGACGAACTGAGCGCGCCCGCGGGGGAATTTCGCGGCGTGTATGAGCGGGCTACGGCGCTGGGACTTCACCGTTTGATG
>DATCOK010000015.1:0-1954 GCA_036564765.1 Candidatus Acidiferrum sp.
ATAGCGGATAGCTTTGTTTTCCGGCCTGAGTTAATTTTGACCTGCGATATGAAGCCTTCGACACCACACGCGGGATCCACTGTCTCCCGCACCGCCGCCGAACAATATTGGCGCGCCACGGTCGCACGCGACCGCCGCGCCGACGGCAAATTTATTCTCGGCGTCACCTCCACGCACGTCTACTGCCGCCCCTCCTGCCCGGCCAAGCGTCCGCTGCGTCGCAACGTCGTCTTTTTCCGCACCGGCGAGGAAGCCGAGCAGCAAGGCTTCCGCGCTTGCCTGCGCTGCAAGCCTAACGAAAAATCCACTGCGCTCCTCCTCGTCGAGCGCGCCGCCCGCGAACTCGCCGCCCACAACGACGACGAACTGCGCATCGGCGCCCTCGCCAAGAAACTCGGCGCCGCTCCCTCGGCCTTGCGTCGCGCCTTCCGCCAGGTCACCGGCCTGGCCCCGCGCGAACTCGCCGACGCTCTGCGCCTCAAGCGCTTCAAATCTCTATTGCGCGAAGGAAAAAATATCACCGACGCGCTGTACGAGACCGGTTACGGCTCAGCCACCCGCGTCTACGAACGCAGCGACGCGCAACTCGGCATGACGCCGGCCGCCTATCAAAAGGGAGGAAAAGGAATGAAGCTTCACTACACCATCGCCAAATCGCCACTCGGAAAAGTTCTGGTGGCCACCACCGACCGCGGCGTTTCCGCCGTCTATCTCGGCGACGCGGAAAATTCCCTGCTCGCGGAATTGCGCGAAGAATATCCTCGCGCCGAAATCGCGCCCGCCAGGGAAGCTGACCAGCGCTGGGTCAGCGAAATCGTCCGCCACATCGAAGGCCGCCCCACTGGCGCGGAACTTCCCCTCGACGTCCAAGGCACCGCTTTCCAGCGCCGCGTCTGGCACGAACTGCAACGCATACCGCGTGGCTCCACGCGCACCTACACGCAAGTGGCTCAATCTCTCGGTCAGCCTAAAGCCGTTCGCGCCGTCGCCCGCGCTTGCGCCACCAACCCTGTCTCCATCGTCGTCCCTTGCCACCGCGTAATCCGCGGCGACGGCAGCCTGGCGGGCTACCGCTGGGGCCTGAACCGAAAGCAAAAACTACTCAACACCGAAGCCGCTACTAAGTAGCAACCAAGAAATCAGCATGCTGCCCCACCCTAGGTCTTGTAGGGTGGCGGTTTCTTATCAAGTGTAATCAGGAAAGAACTGCGAAGTTTTTGTGAAGTTCTCGAACTTACGAACGGGGTTTCGTGCGCGTCACGCCCTTGGGCCAATCCTGCTTAAACTGTGAATCCCCAATCTTCAGATTCTTCATCACATTCGTGTAGTGAAAAATTAAATAATCCTCCGACCCCGACTCAAAAAATTTCTGCTGCATCGGCAACCACGACGCCTCATCGATCCACATCTGTATCCGCGCAATCTGTTTCCGCACATGATCGGACTTGGGCGTCAATTCCAGCTCCACCGTCTTCTTGTGATCCAGTTCTGTCTCGCCCAGCAAACGCACTTCGTAACTCTTTTTCAGATTCTCGCTTTTAGTCCCGAATCCCAGCAAAACATACTGATCGACCATCTCCCGGTTCCTCCCCAGGTCGTACTCTTCCACCCGGTTGATCTTCGGCGTGAACACAAACAGCGAATCCCCATTGCGCAAAATCGTCCGCTGATCCGGCTGCTGGAACTCGATGCGCATTTTTTCATCGCGCCGCACAAACAGTTTTCCCGTCTCGGTCGAGGTATCTTTCACCACGTCGGTGTACTTAATGTGCTCGATGTCGGCCGTCAACGTGTGAAAATCCTGCGCCGAGTGATCCATCATCCCCAACACGCCGTCGAGGGTTATAGCCCCTCCCTGCGCGCGCGCCGGCCCGGCCACACCATCAGAAAAAATCGTTACCACTACGAAAAACAGCAAGGAAAAACGCCTCAATCTCGTCCCCTGTAACTCATC
>DATCOK010000016.1:0-10606 GCA_036564765.1 Candidatus Acidiferrum sp.
GGCATAGGGCTTCATGTTTTCGACGAACAGCTTACGCACTGGCCCCTCGGCTCCTGGCGGTCCCGGCGCTTCGGTGAACTCCTTCATCAGTTGCGTAACGCGATCCTGTGCGGACACAGATGTGCAGAACAGCAGAGTCGCAAAAAATAATCTGAGCATGAACGTTGTTCTCTCCATCGAGCTGCGAAGGTTGGTCGTCATTTTGGATTCTCGGGAACGCGAGTGTATACCATCAACCGGGCTTTACACACCGGCCTGCGGAGGTCGTTAACAAGTTAACAGGCGTTATTTCTTCGGGGTCGCCCGGATTGCAATGAAGGACATTTGCTCGAGGTCGGGAAAATGGCCTTCTTCGTCGGTCGCCCGACTGCCGGAGGGAATTTGCTGCAACAGCGTCTCCGCCGGCACCGGAGTTTTGAAATACTCCGCATAAACTTTGTGGAACGCCTCCGAGTCCGCGAGATTGTCGAGGTACACCGTGGTATACACCACCTGGCTGAAATCCATCTCCGCCTCTTCCAGGTTATCCAGCTGATTGCGCATCGTCTGGCGCAGCTGCGCCGCGGTAGTCGCGCCATAGACCCCGCCGTGCGCGCCCGGAATGAAGCCGCTCTTTGCGGAGCAATATAAGGTGTCGCCGGCAAACACACACGGGCTGGCCGTGGGGCTAGGCGGCATATTTTTAGGGCGAATCGATCGCCGAAGTTTCAGATCGCGCACGGCCACGCCGGTGTACTCGATTTGCGCCCCGCGAGGAAGCGCCGACACTTCAATGGTGGCGCGCCCAGGCGTGTTCCCGAATTCGAAGCGTTGCGCGTAATGCTCATTCATGATTTTCGACGGGATTTTCGTCGTGAGATACGGATTCACGAAAACCATGTTGGCGAGCTTCAGCCCGGCGGCCTCGACCACCGCTGTTACCCCATCGAGGGCCAGATCCACCTGCGCCGCCGGATCGTCCGGAACTTTATCCGATTGCCAGTCGCGGCCCTGCATCGCCGAAACAAACAAACGGTCGTGCGTGAGCATGCCCGGCGAATACGGCTCGCTCGATTTAAAATTCGCGGGAACGACCGCTTTTCGCTCAGCCACATTTCTCACGGCTACCGCAGTGATTTCGATCCCCGGTTGCGGCAGTTTCGCGACGCCCAGAACGGCCCGAGCCGGTGGCGTGTGCGGGAAATATTTCGCGAACACCATATTGAGCCGATCGTAATTGTTGACATCTTCCAGATAGACCTGCACGTACACCACATTTTCCAGGCTCAGCCCGGAACCGGCAGCGGCGAGAACAGCTTTGATATTTTCGAGCGCTTGGCTACCTTGCGCCTCAAAGTCGTTCGGCACCGTACCATCGGAGCGCTGCGGCCCCTGCCCGGATATATAAATGTAATCGCCCGCATCGATGGCCGCCGAGCGCACCGGATTTTTTTGCGCGCCTCCGCCAGATTCGACAGCCCGGACTTGAGCGTTCGCGCTGTTAGAAAACACCATGAGGAATCCGAGTAGATACATCCCGGCTGCGGTCGTCGTCACCTTAAACGTTTTGCCACACCTCATCGGGCGACCAGGCATGTCGGCTAAGCCTGCGGCGCCGCTTTTCGCGCCTTGCTGAGCAATTCACGAATCCGCTGGCCCACGATCAGAACCTCGGAAGGCTGAATCGTCGAGGACACCAGTTCCAGCTTGCGCCGCTGGTCCGCCTCCATCTCCTTGGTACTTTGTTTCGGATTCCCTTCGCGCACCGCCGTCACGATGCTCGGATTATCGGCCCCGGCCACTTCGATTACCGGGTCCCCTGCCCGCAACTCCTGCACGCAATCTTTCACCGAGTAACCCCATTTTTTTTCGTCCCACGAAATATGCAGCGTGGGATAGCGGTTTCCGTCGGTAGGAATCGAGATCTCCGTCTCCACGTCCGGCACGGTCTTCACCAGTTTCTCGATCCGCTCGACGCGCGCGTTCCATTCACGGTTCAGGGCGTTCAGATCTGCCTTCAGCCAGGTTTCAACCGCCGTCACCAATCCAATGACCTCTTCCTTCCCGACCTTCATGGCCCGGCACACCGCGCCTTCCCACGGACTCGTATTGCTCATCGCCGCTTCGATCAGATTTTTTTTGCCCAGCAGCAATCCGCTGCATTGCGGCCCGCGCAGCCCTTTTCCGCCGGAGAAGGTATACATATCGATGCCCATTTGCGCGTAAAGCTTGATGTTGTCGATGGGCGGAATGCCTGCCGCGTCGTCCAGCAGCATCGGTACATTGGCTTTTTTCGCCGCCGCGAACTCCGCGCGCAAGGTCTCGTTCAGGTGTGTGGTATACACCATCGCCGTCTTGTCGTTGATCGCGCTGGCCAATTCCTCCGGGGAGTGCGCCAGAACAAGTTTCGCGCCGGTCAAGCGAATCGCGTTATCGAATGCGCTGCGGCCGCCCATCATAATCACTTCATTCTTCATGCCCGTGGTGTCGGGAAGCTGCCAGATATTCTTCGGATCGCTTCCGGCCATGCACGCAGCCGTCGCCGAAGCCATCGCGCCCGCTGCACCCGAGGTCACCATTCCGGCCTCCGCCCCGGTAAGTTCGGCGAACCGTCGGCTGGCGGCGTGCTGCAACTCGAACATATTCACGAAATATTCGGAAGCCTCGCGCTCGGCTACCGTGACTTCCGGGAATTCCAGCGACCCACTCAGGTAGGTCCAGGTCCCCCGGCAGTTGATGATCGTTTTCAGCCCGAGGCGCGTGTAGACATTTTTGCGCACATCCTTACCCACCGCGGCGGCCGCGTTGGCAAAAGCATTTTTAGCGGCAATCTGGCTGAGTAACGGCGCGGCAGCGGCGAAACGCAGAAAACCTCTACGGCTGAAACCGGACAATAAGGGCATGCAACGGCCTCCGTGAACTGCCAACTGCGCATCGCGCGCAAGGATTAATCCTGCGATCAATTTGCGCGTCCGGCATATTTATCACAAGTTGCGTAACGGTGAGCTTTTATTTTGTTTCATTACGAATCGTTTCGATTTATTATCCTCACCTTCACTATGAGATCAGTTTCATTCGCGGGCGGCCTCGCGGCCGTGCTCACGCTGCAATGTGCGACCCTCGGAATCCCGACTGGGCGCGCCCAGCAGAAATCCGGGCCTTCCCCTGCGGTGCCTTCAGCGTCGAGCTGCCGCGTCGAACCAGTCAACTACAAGGGCTGGCAAGCACAACAAGTTTCCAATTCCTGGATCAAGCTGATTTTCGTCCCGCAAAATGGCGGCCGCCTGATGCAGGTAATCTTCGATGGCCACCCCTTCCTCTTCGTGAACGAACGCTACGCCGGAAAATATCTGCCGCCCTCCAACACCCAATGGTTTAATTACGGCGGCGACAAACTTTGGGTTCTTCCCGAAGGCAACGAAGACGAGCGCCACTGGGTAGGTAATTCGGACGTGCTGGACGATTCCCCATTCGACTTCCAGGTGCGCTCCCAGGGCGCCCGTTGCGAAATTTCCCTCACCGGTCCGGCCGATCCGCAAACTGGCCTACAATTCGCGCGTTACGTCACTCTCGACGCCGACTCCACAAACATAAAATTTCATGCCCTGGTAAAAAACGCCAGCGGCCACCCCATTGAATGGTCCGTGCAATCCGTCTCGCAGTACGACACCGCCGACGCCAAGGATCCCGCCCACCACAATAAAAATATCTGGGGCTTTACCCGGACGAATTCTACCAGCAGCTACCTGAACCGGTACCACGTGAAATTCGGCCCAGCCGAAAATGCCGCCGCGCAAGTCCGTCCCAACGGCCTTTTCGCCGTCCACTACATGCCTCTAGCCGCCGAATTATGGATCGATTCAAAAGACGGCTGGCTCGCGGTAGTCGACGGCGACACCCGCTACGCCATGGTCGAGCGCTTCCACTACGACGACACCAAACCCTACCCGGGGAAGGCCTCCGTCATTTTTTGGACCAACGGCCCGGAACTCCATCAGCATCCCGATGGCACCACCACCTTCGGAGATTCCAACGACGGTCCTCCCGCCATTTACATGGAAGCGGAACTGAATTCTCCCATGGCGCGGCTCGGACCCGGCGAAACCTTTAATTTCGACACTTCCTGGTTTCCCACCCGTGCCGATGCCAAATTTCAGGACGTGACCGACGCCGGCGTGATTCTCGCGCCCTTGCGAGCTACGGAAGACCCCGCCCATCAGGTGACCGTCACCGGCTCTTTTGGAGTTTTCTTCTCCGGGAAACTGGTCGCCCGCCTTTACGACCGCCGCGGCGCGGCCATCGGTACCCGCACCCTGGACGCCGTAGAACCCCAAAATCTGGTCACCTTGCACACCGCTGTGAATGATTCCGCCGCTACGGGAAGAATTTCTCTGCATGTAGTGGACGAAAAGGGAATCGATCGTGGAGCGCTCGGCGAAGTAACCGTCGAAGCACCAAGTCAGGCCCCATGAGTCTCCAAAACTACAGTTTTGCTCTAAATGAAACAAATGTTTCGATCACTGCGTTTAAGACAGAGTACAAAATGTACCTATTGGAAGCAGAGATAGCATCGATGAAGATTTTCGTCTTGCTTGTTGCAAATGATTTGTGACATGGTACGCGGATTCCTGAAACATTGGGGGGGCCAATGTTAAATCGCTTTAAACGCATTTCCATCTTTTCGACGCTGTGCATCCTGTTCCTCTGCGCCGGGACTCTCCGGGCCGACGTTACCGGCTCGATTCAGGGCGTGGTCCACGACAGCAGCGGCGCCGTCGTCGGCGGCGCTAAAATCGTCGCCACCAACGTGCAGACCAATCTCGAGCAGGAAACTGTTTCAGCCAGTGACGGCGCCTTTCGCATCCTGGCGCTTCCTGCTGGCACGTATAAACTCACCGTTACCGCCTCCGGCTTCCAGACCTTCACCGAGACCGATATCGTAGTAAAAGTGAACGACCAACTGCACTACGATGTCGCGCTCAAAGTCGGCAGCGTCAACGAGCAGGTCGAGATCGTGGCCAACGCCGTCCAGGTGCAAACCGAAAGCACCCAACTCGGCGACGTCATTGACTCCAAAAAAATGCTGGCTCTCCCCCTCAACGGCCGCAGCTTCGTCGATCTGCTCGGCCTGCAGGCCGGCGTCGCGCCCGGCACCGCCGAAACCATCCAGCAAGACCGCCCGGTTTCCGGCATCCTAAGCTCCGGCAACATCTCCGTGAACGGCCAGCGCGAAACCGCTAACGCCTACCTGGTGAACGGCGGCGACGTCAGCGAAGGCCGCAACCTCGGCACCGGCATGGTTCCTAATCTCGACTCCATCGAAGAATTCCGCCTCATCACCAACAGTTTCGACGCCGAGTACGGGAAATTCAGCGGCGCGGTAGTCAACGCCATCACCAAGTCCGGCACCAATGGCTTCCACGGAGACGCGTTCGAGTTCCTGCGCAACGACAAGCTCGATGCCACCAACTATTTCGCACCCTCTAAGTCCGAACTTCGCCGCAATCAATTTGGCTACGCCGCCGGCGGGCCTGTCTTGAAAAACAAAGTCTTCTGGTTCTCGGACTATCAAGGCACCCGCGAGGTACGCGGTGCCGAATCCGGCTTAGTAACCGTCCCGACTGCCGACCAGCGGGCTGGCAATTTTGACCCTGCACTCTTAACCGGCACGATCGACGGCCCCTATTGGGCGCAGGTGCTTTCTCAACGTTTAGGCTATACCGTGACGCAAGGCGAAGCTTACAGTTTTGTCGGCTGTAACAGCACAGCTGACTGCGTCTTTCCCGGTGGCGTGATTCCCCAATCCGCTTGGTCCGTTCCCTCCGGCAAGATTCTCCCGTTTATTCCCGCTCCCACTCTTCCGGGAAATCAACAGAACTATTCGAATAACAGTGGCCGAAATATTCCCAACGACGACAAATTCGGCGAGCGCATCGATTTCAATAATCAAAAAACCGGCAACTGGTCGTGGTACTACCACTTCGATCGTTCCAATGTGCGCAGCGACCTCGACCCCAGCACGGGCTTTGCCAATGTACCTGGCTTTCCAACCGTCTCGCCTTCACGGGCTCAACAGTTTGTAATGAGCAATACCAAGCCGATCGGGGCCACTGCCGTGAACGAAGCGCGCATCAGCTTCTTTCGAAACGCGCTCCATCTGAACAATCCCGCGGGAAGTTTTGCCAACCTCTCGGACCTGGGCTTTGTGACCGGTGAAGGCACCCTCGGCATCATCCCGCTAGCTGGCTATAAACAGTACTTACCGCAAACCAGCATCAGCAACATTGGTCTAAACATTGGCGTGCCTACCCTGAATACCTTCCAGCCCAACACCACCTACATGGTCAGCGATGTATTTTCGAAGACCCAGGGAAAACACAGCTGGAAAGTCGGCGGCGAATTCCGCTATCTGCAAGTCAACGAACGCAACTTTGCCAATCCCAACGGCGGCTTTACCTTCGATGGCACCGTCTCCGGAAACGACTTTGCCGACTTTCTCCTCGGCGCCACCTCCACGACCAACGCGCCCTACACTCAGGCTGCGGAACAGTTCCTCGATTCGCGCACCAAATATGGCGGCGCCTTTGCCCAGGACTCCTGGAAGTTGCGCTCCAATCTCACCCTGAACTTAGGAGTGCGCTGGGAAGTGAGCATGCCCTGGTACGATACCCAGGGCAAGATTCAAACCTTCAATCCCGGCCAGACCTCCACCTTATTTCCGCTCGCGCCTCCGGGATTGGTATTCCCGGGCGATCCGGGCATTCCCAAGACCCTCGCTCCCACCAAATACAACAACGTGGGTCCGCGTCTCGGCCTCGCTTATTCGCCAGGATTTTCCGACGGAATGCTGGGCAAGATTTTCGGCGGCCCCGGTAAATCCAGCATCCGCGTCGCCTACGGCCTTTACTACACTTCCGTCGAAGACCTGAACCTTTTCTACGAAGTTGCCGATGCGCCCTTCGGCCTTTATTGGACCTCGCCGGTCTCCGTCATGTTTGACGAGCCATTCCGCATTCGCGCCACTGGCCTATCCCTCGGCCAGCGCTTTCCGTTCACCGCGCCTGTTCCGGGATCGCCCGCCAACAAAACTCTCGACTTTTCGGTCTACGAGCCCTTCAACTATTTCCCCGGCTACGACATTCACAACAAATTGCCTTACGCCGAACACTTCAATCTCTCGATCCAGCGCGAACTCGGCAAATCCACCGTGCTCACTTTGGCTTACGTCGGAACCGAAGGCCATCGCCTCATCACTCAGCGCGATGCCAATCCCGGCTCAGCCGCTCTATGCCAGCAACTCACCGCCCAAGGTGCTTTTGACGTAACCGCGCAAACCGCAGGGTGTGGACCAGGCAATGAGAATGACGTCTTCCAACTCCCATCCGCCAAGGTTCCATGCGACACTTTGAGTGCCACGCCCCTTACCGGCTGCGTTTACAGCACCCGTCAATCGCTACTGAATCCCAACTTTTGCCCCGGTGGCGTCCTAGTCTGCTACGGCTCCAACAACACCAATACCCTGACCAGCGCCAATTCCATCTATAACGCCGCGCAAATCACCTTAGAGCGTAAGGCCGCCGACGTCACCTTTCTGGCCGCCTACACCTTCGCCAAAGGTTTGGACAATTCCTCGGCCTTTAACGACCTCGTCAATTTCGCCGATCCTAAAATTAGCCGCGGCCTCTCTTCCAGCGACGTTCGTCACAACTTTGTGGTCAGCTACGTTTGGGCCGTTCCCTTTGATCGTGCCTTCCACAACGCACCCAAGCGCCTAACCCAAGGCTGGCAGATGCAGGGCATCACCCGCTTCTCTACCGGCTTCCCCGTGCAGCTAAACCAGAGCGAAGGCGATGCTTCCCTCGCCGGCAGTTCTGCCACCGATATGCCCAATCTCGTCGGTCCCGTAGTGACGGTGGATCCGCGCAAAGCCTATGCCGGCTGCCCGAACTCTGTCGATCCCAGCCTGCCTGGGACAGGTTGCTACTTCCTCCCGGGTGCTTTCGCCGAGAACACCAATCCCGGCACCTTTGGCACCGCCAATCGCCGCTTCTTCCACGGTCCCGGATTCAATAACACCGACTTTGGGATCTTGAAACGGACTCAACTCCGCGAGAATTTTGCGTTTGACCTTCGCATCGAATTCTTCAACATCTTCAATCATGCGCAATTCAAGAATCCCGGCGGAGACTTCAGCAGCTCCAATTTCGGGATCGTCACCAACGCCCGCGACCCCCGCATCGGACAGGTCAGCGCCAAATTCTACTGGTAGTTGCAACCCCGGCATTTCGCCGCACAGCATCGACACTCGCCGCGGGAGGCTCCTCAGTGGAGCTTCCCGTCAGCCGTCCTTCAACCGCGGACGCAGTCACGTCATAATGGTTCTTCATGAGTGACTCCGCGCAGCCACCGTCGTACCGTTTTCTGCTGGCAGCAGTATTATTTCTGTACTGCGCGTTTTTTCTTCCCGGGCCGTCGCTTGCCCAGACCGCCGAATCCTACCGTCAGCAAGCCCTAGAACTCGCGAGCCGCAAATCCTGGGACGACGCCATCGCCGCCTACCATCGCTCTCTCGAACTAGCTCCCAACGATCCCGTCACCCACTACCATCTTGCCCTCGCTCTTCAGTCGAAGGGTGAACCTAAACAAGCCGTCGAAGAATTCCAAGCCGCTCTGCAGCTAAAACCCAAGTGGCCAGACGCCCACTACGCCCTAGCTGCCACGTTTTTCGATCTACAGGACCAAACGGCCGCGCTCCAGGAACTCCACGCTACCGTCGCGATCGACCCCGCCAACGTCCCCGCACGTCGCCTGCTCGCCCGCATCGACATGCAGCAGAACGACTCCGCCTCCGCGCGAAAAGAGTTAACCCGCGCCCTCCAGGCCAAGCCTTCTCCCGAATTGCATTTCGAACTTGGCCTCGTCGAAGGTCAGCTCGGTAACCTCGTCGCCGCCGCCACCGAATTTCGCTCCGCCCTCCGACTGAACCCCCGCTTCGCTCCTGCCCACTCCATGCTCGGCGTCACCCTGCGCCGCAAAGGCGACCATCCTCGCGCCCTCGCTGAATTCCGCACAGCCGTCGAACTCGACCCTCAGGACGCAGAAGCTCAATACAACCTCGGCATGGAACTAAAAGCCGGCGGCGATTCTTCCGGCGCCGTTGCGGCTTTTCGTCGCGCCATCGAGTTGAAGCCCGAACTCGAAAAAGCCCACTACAACCTGAGCATCGCGCTACGCGCCCAAGGCGAAAACAGCGCCGCGCAAAAAGAATTGCAGGACTACAAGGAACTGCAGGAGTTTCGCGCTCATCTCGCGCAAGCGAAATTACTCGTCCTTCGTGGCGTCGAAGCCTTAAAGCAGCAGCAGTACGATCAGGCGTTGACGCTCTTTCAGCAATCCGTCGCGCAAAGCCCCACTCTGCCGACCAGCCACTATTATCTCGGCGTTACCTGGGAGCGCAAAGGCGATGCCGCCCAAGCCGAGCAGTCTTACGAAAAAGCGTTGGAATTGAAACCGGACTATGCCCGTGCTCAGTCCGCGCTCGGCCTCTTGTACTGGCGCCAAAACGACCGTGCGCGCGCCATTCAGCAATTCCAGCAGGCCGCCATGTCCGATCCCGATCTCGCCGAGGCTCACTACAATCTCGGCCTCGCCCTTTCCCAGTCAGGCCAATTTCCCGAAGCCACCCGCGAACTGAACCAGGCCATCAGCCTCGAACCACAATACACCGACGCGCGCATCCAACTGGGCCTCGTGCTAAGCCAGCAAAACGACTTCGCCGGCGCAGCCAACGTTTTCCGCGAAATTCTGCGCCGTAAGCCGGACTTTGCCGAAGGCCACAACAATCTCGGTTTGATTTTTCTGCAGTCGAATGACTATCCAGCCGCTGAAAAAGAATTTCGCGAGTCCGTCCGCCTCAAGGCCGGCTACGCCGAGGCCCATTACAATCTCGCCCTGGCCCTGCATCAGGAAAACAACGAAGAAGCATCGCAAGCCGAATTCGAAAAAGCTTTCGCCATTGCGCCGGAACTCAGAAACGCCCCGCGCCCCTGAACGCCGCTCAAGCGAATCGCCGCCTATCTATGTTTTTGTCTCTTCGCGCCGTCCAGATACGGAACGAACCCCGTAGCGGACATTTCTAGCTTATAAAGCGAAGTCGTAGCCGTAAGGAAAAGTGTTCTCAACTGCGGACCGCCCCACGCCAGGTTCGCCGGCTGTTCCGGCATCAGAATCGTCCCCAAATGCCGGCCTCGCGAATCCCACACCCAAACTCCCCCAGGCCCGGTAACGTACAAATTCCCCTTGCGATCCACCTTAATCCCGTCCGGCACGCCTTCGCCTTTACCGCCCGGCTCCTCGCCAAAAATCCGCCCATTCGAAATCGTCCCGTCGTGAAAATCATAAACGCGAATGTTGCGCTGCGCGCTGTCGTCCGCGTAAAACTTTTTCCCGTCGGGCGAAAACGCCAGGCCGTTCGGCTGCGACAATTCTTTGGTCAGCAAAGTAACTTTCCCCTGTCCATCCAGCCGAAACACCCCTTGATACGGCAGTTCCTGCTTTTCCCCTTTAACCAGATCGAGCGTCGGATCCGTGAAATACAACGCCCCGTCCGGCCCCATCACCACGTCGT
>DATCOK010000017.1:0-2319 GCA_036564765.1 Candidatus Acidiferrum sp.
GCCTTGGAATGACAAAGTTGTGAGTTTTTCCGCGGCCCCTTTAGCCGCTGGCCGGTCGGAACTCGAGTTGATTTCGCTTTGTGTAGCGCCCGCCTTCAGGCGGGCACTCGTGTTTGGCCCTCTGACTAGTTCGGAATAGGATTTCCACCAGTAGTGAATCCGCAACATCTTTGCGTGCGCCATCTTGTGTCTTTCTGTATCTAGTTATATAACTAGACTCCAGGAGGATCTTATGGGATTCCCGACTAAAGTGCAGCTCATCCAGCGCAAGGATAGTCAGCAGTGGTACATCAACTTTCCCTCTGCCGTCGCCCAGGCTATGGAGTTCACCCGCGGCGAGGTCGTCGAGTGGATCGTCGAGGACAAGAATCGTTTGCTTCTCCGCCGCCGCAAAGTTTCCGCTGCGACGCTAAAAAAAACGAAACACGGCAAGGCCTGATGGCCGGTTGGAACGCGCTGTTCGATCAGGCGCGTGCGGCTTTCGCGCAGCAGCGCAGCTTCGAGCGGGCACGCACGTTCGGCGTGTCCGCCCTGACCTGTCTGGGCCGACGCACACTGTCCGGCTTGCTCTGTGCCACCGGGCAACAATTCCGCGACTGGTCGGCGGCCTATCGCTTATTCGAGCGCGAGCGTTTGGACGGCGAGGCCCTGTGGCGGGTTCCGCTGCGCGGCGTGCTGCAAACCCTACCGCCTGCGAGTCCTGTCGTGGCGTTGATCGACGACACGCTGATTCGCAAACGCGGACACCGCATCGCCGGTACTTCTTGGCGGCGCGATCCACTGGGACCCCACTTTGCCGATAATTTCATCTGGGCCAGCCGCTTCTTGCAGATTTCGCTGGCACTGCCCGAGCATCCCGAAGCGCCGGTCAGCGCGGCTCGCGCCATTCCCGTGGATCTGCTGCATGCCCCTTCCCCGCGCAAACCTTCACGCCGCGCCGATCCTGCGGGGCCAGAGTGGCAGAGTTGGCGCGCGGCTTCGGCCGCTTCCGCCATCAGCCGCCGCGGGGTAGAACGTCTCGCTCACTTGCGCGATGCGATCGATCAATTCGCCGACGGTGCACGACGCCCGTTGCTGGTCTGTGCCGACGCCACCTTTACCAACCGAACCGTGCTGCGAGATCTGCCCCCGCGCACCATCCTGCTCGGCCGTATCCGCAAAGACGCTTGTCTCTACGCGCTGCCCACCACCGAGCAGGAAAACCACGGCCGCGGCCGCCACCGCTGTTACGGTCAACGCTTGCCCACTCCCGAACAATACCGCCGCCAGGAATCCATCCCCTGGACCACCGTGCAAGCGTTTGCCGCCGGCAACGTCTACGACTTCGACATCAAGTTCATCACTCCACTGCGCTGGAAAAACGCTGGTGGCGAACGGCAACTCTCGCTACTCGTGGTCCGTCCGATCGCTTACCGGCTACGCCAAGGCGCCCATCTCGGCTATCGGAATCCGGCTTATCTGATCTGCAGCGACCGCACCTTGTCACCACAGCAAATCCTGCAAGCCTACCTGTGGCGCTGGGAAATCGAACTCAATTTCCGCGACGAAAAAACCCTGCTCGGTTTCGGCCAGCCGCAGGTCCGCAGCGATCCTGCCGTGCGAACCACGGCGACGTTCTTCGTTTTCGTCTATGCGCTCCTGCTGCTGGCGCTGGAAAACTGCCATCTCATGCACAGCCCGCTGCCTCGCCCGTGCTGGCAACGCCTTCGACCACACCGCTCCCATTCCCGCATCACTACGCCCCAGGCCATCTCCCTGTTACGCGCTGACCTGTGGGCCTCTGCCTTAAGTCTGCAAAATAAAAATGGCTTCACTGCACTCGATCGCTGTGCAACAAAGCCGCTTTTAATTCAAAACAACCTGCAATCCGCAGTTCTCTATGCCTCCGGATAGCCAAACACGAGACGCCCGCCTGAAGGCGGGCGCGGCACCAACCAAATCCGAGTTGTCCCGCGGGCTCTGCCCTCCCCAGGAAGGCCTTGGATCCTGGCCAAGTACCACTTTGGATGGAAAAATAGCCGTATTACGTTGTAGAAACTCGTAGGCCGAATCCGATTGCCCCGTTCCGGCACATGAATTTACGATGGATTTAGAGTACTTACCATTTTCTTCTGTACTGCCTTTCCAGGCCGAGCGAGGAAACTACCAATGCCGACTGGCAATCACGAACCAAATCAGCCGCCGGGGGAATTCGACCGGCTCCAACGCAAGGAAAATGCGGTCTGGCGTCTGGCGCTCGTGATGTTGGCCATTCTTGCTGTTGGGGTTGCCGTGCTATCCCAACTGGCACTGCAAACGAACCCATGGCACCTGGAGGCC
>DATCOK010000018.1:0-3153 GCA_036564765.1 Candidatus Acidiferrum sp.
GTTCGAGCGCGAGTGTCCCTGCAAAGCATAAGGGAGAGCGAATGGCCGCAACGAAGATTCTGATCGTCGAGGATGAGCCGAACATGGTGACCGGTCTCCGGGACAATTTTGAGTACGAGGGCTTTCAAGTGGTAACGGCGCAGGATGGCGTCGAAGGACTGGAGCGCGCGCTGAAAGAGTCTCCAGATCTGGTCGTGCTGGATGTGATGATGCCGCGCATGAGCGGACTGGATGTGTGCAAGCAGTTGAAGGCCAAGCGCCCCTCGATGCCTATCATCATGCTGACCGCGCGCGGGCAGGAAGTGGACAAGGTCGTGGGCCTGGAACTGGGCGCCGACGATTACGTGACGAAACCGTTTTCGATTCGGGAGTTACTCGCGCGAGTAAAAGCAGTTTTGCGCCGTTCGCAAACGTTGCCGAAAGAGGAGGAACGCTACACCTTCGGCGATGTCGAAGTGAATTTGCGCAGTTATCAGGTGCTGCGAAGCGGCCACCCGGTGGAATTTTCCGGAAAAGAATTCGAGCTGCTGAAACATTTCCTGTGTAACTCCGGCCAGACGCTGAGCCGCGAACGCCTGCTCGACGAAGTCTGGGGCTATGAGAATTTTCCGACCACGCGCACAGTGGACGCGCACATCGTGCGCATTCGCCAGAAGCTGGAGCCGGTCCCGGATTCTCCGCGATTTTTTCTGACCGTGCATGGCGTAGGGTACAAATTCGTAGGATGAAATGAACATGGTTACAAAAACAGTGGAAACGCCGAAAAGCAATTTCAATCTGCTGGGGAATTTGTCGGCTCGGCAGCCCAAGCGCTCGAAAGCCGCGCAGACACAGTGTAATACCTCGGCCGTAGCAGCACGAGAAATGCCCACCAACGAGCACATGATGACGTTGCAGGCGGAATTCGATGCCCTGCGACGCGAGCACACCAAGCTTCAGCAAGCGGTCTATGAGGCGGCCCAGATTCAGCGGAGGCTTTGCGCTCCCCGGGAGATGGCGTGGGGTGGCTTCGAAATCGCCGGCGAAAGTTTTCCGGTGCGCCACTTGTCGGGAGATTTTTTTAAGGTGATGGAACTCGACGGAACTCTCGGGCTGGCGTTGGGAGATATCGCAGGAAAAGGACTATCGGCGGGAATCTGGCAGACGCACCTGCTCGATCTGATGCTGCGCAGCGCCCGAACGTACCAGCATCCCGCGGACGCGGTCTCGGAAGTCAATCGCGAGTTGTGCCGGGATGCCGGCGAGCCGCCCATCACCGCGCTGTTCTTTGCCCGGCTCGATCCGGGCAAAAACGAATTGGTCTATTGCAACGCAGGCTTGCCCGCGCCGCTGGTAATGAGAAGCGACGAATCCGTGGAAAGCCTGGACGAAGGCGGACCGATGTTGGGGGCTATGGAAGAAGCGACCTACGCTTCGGGGAAAGTTCGCCTGGATTGCGGCGATGCGTTCCTGGCGTTCTCTGACGGGCTGACCGAATCGCGGAATCTGCAGGATGAGGAATTTGAGAGCCGCAGGCTGACCGCGGCGGCGAAAACGTTTCTGGGTGCGAGCGCCAGCCAGATGCTGTTTTCCACGCTGGCGGCAGTGCTTGATTTTGCCCACGGATGTCCGCCGAGTGATGACTTGACGCTGCTGGTGGTGCGGCGCTGCGACGACGGGTTGATCGAACAAGATTTGCAGCGCAGCCAGAGACCGGCGGCGATTCGTCAGGCACGAGCCAAGGAAGTCTCAGGCGGAAAAAGATTTAGCGCAAATAACTAGGGAGAGCTGCTCAGCGGCTCGGAAATGACGCCGGAAGGGCGCGTGCGCTACGCGTGTGCTCGAAGGAAAAACGAGGTGCAACCATGGCAACAACGTCGAATGCAGTGTTAATGGACGAGCTGGATTGCGGGGACTCCGGCGAGTTACAAACGGTTAGCCCGGAAGTTCTACGAGCCTGCTACTCGGCGCACTATCGCCACGTGCTGCAGGTCTGCCGGCGATTTTTTCGGCACCGCGAAGACGCGGAAGACGCCGCGGCCGAAGTTTTTCTGAAACTCTACCGGGTCTTGCCGCAAAAAGATCAGACCATACCTTTTCGCCCGTGGGTGTCGAAGGTGGCCGGAAATCATTGCATCGACAAATTGCGCCAAAGAAATCGCGAGCACAGCTCTTCCATTGAAGAAATTGGCTTGGCGGGTTGGAGCGATATGTCCACGGCATCACCGCTTTCTGCCGTGATGCGTAAAGACGAAGACCGGCGCGTCCGGAATGCACTCCTGGGGCTGCCGGGAAAATACCGAGTTCCCCTGGTGCTGCGCTTCTACAAACGGATGAGCTATTCGGAGATTGGCCGCGTACTCAACGCCTCTTTGCCCACGGTGCGCATCATGATTTTTCGGGCCAAGAAACATCTGGGCGACCGCCTGCGTCGCACCGAACAGAGAGAGGCACGGCAGAGACTTTTTGGCAGGGAACTACAGCGGACATTCGACAAGAGCGAAAGTTGGCACGGACTGGTGGGTGCCGATTAGGAAACGCAGCTGTAGTGAAAGAAAAAGGTTGGAGGCGCGCATAACGGCTCCAACCTTTTGATCGTTACTGCCAATGCGTAACGGATTAAACGGTGCGCGCCTCATCCCTCGAAGCAGAACCCGTGCGATTTTCTGCCCAAGGGTCGATGACAATCTTGGTGACGTGCTCTTTTTTATCCCGCCACACTTTGTACATATCCGGAACCTCATCCAGAGTGATGCGGTGCGAGATGATGTAGCTCGGATCGATCTGCCCCTTCTCGATGCGCTCCAGCAACGGCTTCATGTAATTATGCATATTGGTCTGGCCCATCTTCATGGTGATGCCTTTGCCGAAGGCCGCGCCAAAGGGTACTTTGTCCAATAGCCCGCCATACACGCCGGGGATCGAAACAGTCCCACCTTTGCGCACCGCCTGAATGGCTTGGCGCAAAACACTGGGGCGGTCTGTTTCGAGCATCAACGCGGTCTTTACCACGTCATAAATGCCCTGCAGTTGCGTCGAGTGCGCTTCGAGCCCGACGGCATCAATGCACGAGTCGGGACCGATGCCTCCGGTCAAATCCTTCAACGCGGTTAGCACGCTGACGTCTTCTTCAGAGTAATCGACGGTAATTGCGCCGATCGATCGGGCCAGGTC
>DATCOK010000019.1:0-5927 GCA_036564765.1 Candidatus Acidiferrum sp.
GGATAACACGCTGCGCGATTTTGCGGGTCCGGGGGTTTTGCTGCTGAGCCAGCGCGCGTGGGATCCCAAGGCAAATGACCGCACCATCGCGCGGTTGGTGGCGTCGCAGTGGTGGGGCAACCAGGTTTTGCCGGCGTCGCCCAACGATGTGTGGATCAGCGACGGGCTGGCACGCTATTCGGAAGCGCTGTACGCGGAACAGAATTCCGGCAAGGAAGCTGGGCTGAAAGCGGTAGACGAATTTGCGGTGGGGGCGCTGATGTTTGAAGATTCCGCGCCGATCGCGCAGGCGGGACGGCTAGCGCCGTATTCGGCGGACTACCGCTCGGTGGTGATGAACAAGGGCGCGATGATTTTTCACATGGTACGCGCGCAGATGGGCGACGTGGCGTTCAAGTCGCTGCTGCATGATTTTTATACGAAGTACCAGGGCAAGACCGCGCGCATTGAAGATTTCGCGGCGCTGGCGCAGCAGCACGCGCAAAGCTCGGCGAAGAATGGTGAAGCACCGGCGGATCTGCGTGGATTTTTCACCCAGTGGCTGAATTCCACGGGAATCCCGGAGTTTACGGTGGACTACGTGGTGTACCGCACGCCGAAGGGCTTTCGCATATCGGGAAAGATCAAGCAGCCGCTGGACACTTTCCGCATGCCAGTGGAGTTGCGCATCGACACGGAAGGTAATCCAGAGTTGAAGACCGTGGAGGTGGTGGGGTCGGAGTCAGATTTTACGGAAGAGACGTTTGGGCGGCCAAAGCCCGGAGGGATTCGCATCGATCCCAACAATTTAATTTTGAAGGCCAGCAATCCGTTGCGGGCACGCGCGGCGGTGGCGCGCGGAGAAGAGTTGGCGGAGCAGGGGCGCTATTACGATGCGGTCGGGCAGTACCAACGCGCGCTCGCGATTCAGCCAAACCGGCCGCTGGCGAATTTCCGCATGGGCGAGGCGTTTTTCTATCAGAAGAATTATCAGGCGTCGGCGAATGCATTTCGCGAGGCGTTGCAGACGGTGCCGGAGCCGGCGGAGAAATGGACGGAAGTATGGAGTCACATTTATTTGGGGAAGATTTTTGATTTACTGGTGCAGCGGGAACGCGCAGTGAACGAGTACAGCAAAGCCAAACAGACTAACGACAATACCGGTGGCGCGCAGACGGTGGCGGAAGGATTTTTGAAGAAGGCTTATAGTGAAGGAGCGACTACGGCAGCGGCTCCGGGAGCTGGCGGGACGGCGATTCCGACGGCGCCTGCGGCGATTCCACCGCCGAATGAGGGGAACCGGCCGGTGTTGAAGAAGAGGACGGACCCATTTTTGAGCGGGTTTAAGCGAAACAGCTAGGGTTCAAGTCCTTATGGATTGAATTTTCGGCCCGCGATTATTTACCCGAACGATTTGCTTGCGTTTAGTTGGTCGAGGATTGGGCTAAGGATTTTTTGGTTTCGGATTGGATGCGGTTCCAGGCGCGCTGGAAGATTCCGCAGGCTTCTTCATCGAACAAGACAAAATAAATTTTCTCGAGGGTGGTTTCGCTCTGGAGATGCTGCGAGGCTTCGTGGAGCATGATGTCGGCGCACTCTTTCAGGGGGAAGCCAGCGATGCCGGTGCCTACAGCGGGGAAAGCGATAGATTTCAGTTGGCGTTCGGCGGCGATGCGCAGGGCGTGGGCAGTGGACTTGCGTAGGTCTTCCGCGTTGGTTCTTCCACCCAACTCCATGCTGGCGGCGTGAATGACGAAGCGAGCCTTGAGCTTGCCGCCACCGGTGATGGCGGCGTAGCCGATAGGTATGCTGCCAATGGCGTCGCACTCGCGTTGAATTTCTTCGCCGCCTTTTCTGCGGATGGCACCGGCGACGCCCGCACCGAGCATAAGGTCGTTGTTGGCGGCGTTCACGATGGCATCGGTATCCATGTCGGTGAGGTCGCCCTGCTGAATGATGATGCGGTCTTTGAGTGTGGTCATGTGGTTTTCGTACTTCTTCTCATTTTTTAGCTTCGCTTCCAGTGCAAATATTTTCTCTTACTTCCCTGCTCGACACTTGCTGCTACTCGTACTCTGTCTAACTTCTCTGCTGAATGCTTGGTTGTGGCTCAGCTCTTGTCCGTGGCGAGTTTCTGTTCGGGATAGTCGTAGACGCCGCGGCCGGTTTTTCTGCCGAGGCGGCCTTCCTGCACGTATTCCTTCAGCAAACGGTTGGGGCGATATTTTTCCCCGAGGGTCTGGTGCAGATATTCGAGGATGCTGAGGCGGACGTCGAGGCCGACCAGATCGACGAGTTCGAAGGGGCCCATGGGGTGATTAAGGCCGAGCTTCAGGGCTTTGTCGATATCGCGGGCATTGGCGATGCCACCTTCGAGCATGGCGAAGGCTTCGTTGCCGATGAGCGCGTTGATTCGCGTGGTGATAAAGCCGGGCGATTCCTGGACGAGAACTACTTCCTTGCCCATGCGCCGGCCGACTTCGGCGCAGGCAGCCACGGTGGCTTCGGAGGTGAGCGGCGTTTTCACCAGTTCGAGCAGCTTCATTTTCGGGACGGGGTTGAAGAAGTGCATGCCGATGCAGCGCTCGCGTGCGACGGTGAGTTCGCTCATGTCGCTGATGGAGAGGGAGGAGGTGTTGCTGGCGAAAATGGCGCCGGGCTTGGCGAATTTGTCGAAGATGGTGAAGAGCTCGAGCTTCATTTCCATTTCTTCGGGGACGGCTTCGATGATGAGGTCGGCGTCGCGAATGGCGTCTTCGACGGAGGAGGCGGTGGTGATCAGGGAAAGCGCGCGGTCGCGAATCTGGCCGTCGACTTTGCCGCGGTCGACGCCTTCGGCGAAGGTGCGGGCGATCCAGCGGACGCTTTCTTCGAGTTTGGGAGTGGAGACGTCTTCGAGAACAGTAGCGTATCCGCCGGCGGCTGAGGCGTAGGCGATGCCGCGGCCCATGGTGCCGGCGCCGATGATGGCGATGGTTTTAATCTCAGGAGGCATGTGCTGTCGAGGAACTCACTTCAAGAGGTCTTTGTAGCCGGCTTCATCGTAGCCGAGAACGAGGCGCTTGCCGCGAATCACCACTGGGCGTCGAATGAGATTGGGATTTTCGGCCATGAGGGCGATGGCCTGGGCGCGCGTGGGGGGATTTACTTTCATATTGCGCGAGCGGTAGAGTTCGTTGCGGGTGCTGAGAAATTGTTGGTAGTCGCGGTCGCCGATGATCGTGTCGAGTTCTTCCTTGCTCAGGCGTTGTTTATCGAGGCTGCGGCTGTCCAGGTCGGCGCCGAGTTTCTGCAAGTAGGCTTTAGCTTTTCTGCAGGTGGTGCAAGTGGGCTTTTCCAGAAACTGAATTTTGCTCTTGGGCATAACGACTCCGATTTGAGATGCGGAGAGCTTCGCGCAGATTTCCGAGCGGAGCAACTCACGGCGATTTGCAAACTAATAACGTGGAACGTGCGGATCGACTTCGGTGGACCAGCGTTCGATGCCGCCTTCCAGAGATTTGGCTTTTTCGATGCCCTGGAAGCGCAGCCAGGCGGCAGCGTCCAGACTGCGCATGCCGTGGTGGCAGTAGCAAATCACTTCGTCGACGCCAAGGAGGCCCCCGATGTTGGCGGCCAGCGATCCGAGCGGAACGAGCTTGGCGCCTTCGATGCGGCACAGCTCATATTCCCAAGGCTCGCGAACATCCACGAGGACCAATTTTTCGCCACGGTCCATGCGGGCTTTTACGTCTGCTGGAGTGATCTGCAATTCGTCCAAGGATGTGGCATCCCTTCCTAAGAGATAGTGTGCGAAGAGAGAGGCTTCGCGAACCCTTTTTGGCGAAAACTTACTTGCTGTGAAACTTGGGCTGCCGTTTTTCCATGAAGGCGTTGATGCCTTCGCGGCAGTCAGGCGATTTGAAGCATTTGAGCTGCTGTTCGACTTCTTCGTCGAGGGCTTTTTCCAGCTCCAGCTTATGGCTGCCAAACAGCGCGTTTTTGATGGCGCGGACGGAGACGGATGGCGCGTCGGCGATTTTTCTGGCGAGCTGATTGGTTTCGTCCTGCAACTTGTCCGCAGGAACGACGCGGTTCACGATGCCGAGGCGGAGCGCGGTCTGGGCATCAATCATCTCGCCGGTATAGAAAAGTTCGGCGGCTTTGGCGGGACCGACGAGCTGGGGAAGAAAATAGGTTCCTCCGTAGTCGGGGAAAAGGCCGACTTTGATGAAATTCTGACCGAACGCGGCGTTTTCGGAAGCGATGCGAATATCGGCGGCGAGAGCGATGTTCATACCGGCGCCTGCCGCGGGACCATTGACCATGGCGATGACGGGCTGGGCCATGCTGCGCATTTTCAACACGGCGTGCATGCCCGCGCGCAAAAGCGGTTCGAGTTCGGCAGTATTGTTATTTTTGCGGCCTTCGCCGATCACGCCGAGGTCGCCCCCCGCGCAGAAAGCACGGCCCGCTCCGGTGATGACTACCACGTAGATGGATTTGTCGGTGACGATGTGCCCGAGGCTTTCGTTGAGCGCGACGGCCAAATCTTTGTTGAGAGCGTTCAACTTGTCGGGGCGATTCAGGGTCAGCGTGGCAATGCCGTCTCGCTTGGTTTCAAGAATCAACTGTTCGGATTGCGCGGACTGCGTGGCTTCATTCATCAGCGGGTGTCCTGGAGAGGTTTGGCGTCGTGCTCCGCGGCGATACGGGTGACGAGCTGCGCGAGCTTGCGAAAGTGGCGCACGCGATCGGCGTTACCGCGCGGGTCCTGGGTGTTGGTTTCCGGCAGCACGTAGACACGAGCGCCGTAGAGCGACTCTTTTTGCAGGCCGAACTTGCATTTGCGCTGCGCGAATTGCTCGTAAGGGAGTTTGCCGTTGAACGCGATGACGTGCGGGGTGTATTCGCCGAGACGCTGAGAGAGTACGATGCGTCCTTCGGCAAAATCCTCGCGGGTAAGCTCGGCGGTCGTTTTGGTGGGACGCTTGACCAGATCGGTGAGGCCGATGCCGAATTCGATGACGCGCTTGTCATCGTGATAGTCGAAAGGCTCGGGAACGACGCCGCCCTTATAGAGGACGGGCCAGAACTGATTGGTGCGCCCGGCGTAGTAGTGGCCGACACGCACGGAAGATTCGCTGGGATTGCAGCCTACGATGACCAGCTTCATGCCTTTTCGTAAATAGTCAGGAAGAGTGCGCATCGCTAGCGTTGTGTATGCATGACTTGAATAACAGTTTACTGCAGCGGGTACGCCGCGGGGCCCAATTTCCAGGAATGGCAGCTTTTAGTGTTTATCAGGTCGCTCGGGCTGTCAACGCGCGGAGGGGCGAATTCGCACCTCGGGTAGACGATTTACAAATCAGGACTTTCTGGGATAGCTCGAATTGGTATCGGTCCACAGGGGCAGTTCGCGGCCGAGTTTTTTCTCGCGAGCGCGCGCCAAAACTTTGACGGCGACGGCCAAATCCCAAGAGGCGATGCCGTTGGATTTGAAGAGGGTGACTTCGTTGACGTTGGTGCGGCCGTGGATGTTGCCGCCAACCACATCGGCGAGGAGTTTGACGCCGGACCAGCGGGATTCGTCTTGGTCGAAAGCGAGGATGAGGTCACCGGCTTCCTGACGGGCTTGCTCGAGGGAGTCGGTAACGATGAGCTGGGCGCAGTTCACAGCGGGGCCGTCGAGCTCGCGCTTGTGAGCGTGATTCACACCGATGGCGTTGAGGTGCATGCCGGGGGCGACGTCTACGCCGGTGATGACCGGCTGTGAGGAGGTTGTGGCGGTGCAGATGATCTCTGCGCCTTCGAGGGCCTCCTTCGCGGAAGCAGCAGGGTACACCGGAAAATTCAGGTGCTCGGACATTTCGGAGCAGAATTTTTCGCGGCGGGCGGCGTTACGGCCATAGGCGCGGGCGAAGACGATTTTACGGGTGCCGGCAATGGCCTCGAGCTGGGTACGGGCT
>DATCOK010000020.1:0-6292 GCA_036564765.1 Candidatus Acidiferrum sp.
TCGGCGCCGAGAGCTTCGCCGTGGGCTTCCTTGGTGTCCTGGCGATTGGGCGAGCCCCAGCCGATGTGGCTGTCGACGATGATGAGCGTGGGCTTGTCGGTGGTCTGACGAAAAACGTCGAGGGCCCTCGCGATAGCGGCGGTGTCGTTGGCGTCGGTGACGTGCTCGACGTTCCAGCCGTAGCCTTTAAAGCGCGTGCCGACATCTTCGCTGAAAGCCAGACTGGTATTGCCTTCGATGGTGATGTGATTGTTGTCGTAGAGCCAACAGAGATTGGAAAGTTTGTGATGGCCGGCGAGCGAAGCGGCTTCGCCAGAGATGCCTTCCATCATATCGCCGTCGCCACAGAGGACGTAGACGTCGTAATTGAAGAGCTCGAAGCGCGACTTATTGAAATAGGAAGCCAGCCACCAGCGAGCCATGGCCATGCCGACGCTGGTAGCCACGCCCTGGCCGAGCGGCCCGGTGGTGGTTTCCACGCCGCTGGTCAGGCGATATTCGGGATGGCCGGGAGTTTTGCTATCGATCTGGCGAAATTTCTTGAGGTCGTCGAGAGTGAGCGCGGGCGCGCCGGGCATCTGATAATGCGCGTCGACGGCTTTAACCTGCGCGAGATGCAGGAGCGAGTACAGCAGCATAGAAGCGTGGCCGTTGGATAAAACGAAGCGGTCGCGATCGGCCCAGATAGGATCTTTGGGATCGTAGCGCAAAAATTTTTGCCAGATGGTGTAAGCCAGTGGCGCGAGGGCCATGGGCGTGCCAGGATGGCCGGAGTTGGCGGCCTGCACCGCGTCCATGGAAAGCGTGCGGATGGTATTGATGCTCAGCTGGTCGAGATTTGTATCGGTCACTACCGCTCCTGTAGGGGCGGGAAATCACGCCCGCGGTCTTGCGCACGGTATTGGATGCACCAAGGCAAGAGTTTACTGCGGGAATTCTACGACAAAATAGAGTTACAGATGGGTGACAAAAATAAGCTGGAGGAAAGGCGGGAAAGGGCAACCGGGAATTCGTCTATAAGAGGCCGGGAGGATCGAGAGGGTTAGTTCTAAGTTTGCAACGATTGGACTGCAGTGGGTTGATGGAATTTTCGGGGAGGATCGCGCGCGGTTGATTACCAAAGGCCCACACGAAAAATCGTCGTGTGGGGAACGTTCTAGTGGTCCGGCGGCACATTAGTGGGCGACAGTGGCGGTGGCTATGAACGGCTCGGACGACTCCTGAATGGTGAGCATGTCTGTGCGCGATTTATCCCACTCGCGCAGCATCAGGCCGCTGGCGGTGAAGAAGCGGCGGATTTTGACGGAGTCCCAGCGCAGCACTTCTTCGAGCACGGGCACGAGCACGCTCATGGTGTTGTCGCTGAGCACGGTGCGGCGCGCCACGCGGGTGATGAATTTGGCTTCGGAGACGGCGATGGTCAAACCGTCATGCTGGTTGACGTGCATCATGACCGGGAGGTCGGAGCTGCCGTCGCCCATGTAGATGATGTTGTCGTGGCTGATGCCAAGCGAGGCGCGAATTTCCTCGAGCACAGTGATTTTGCCCCAGCCCGCAGTGGCTCGAATGATGGAGTCGACTTCGCCGGTGCTTTCCTTGTAGCGGAAGCGCGTGCCGAAAATGCGGTCGGCGGGAACGATGCCTTCGAGCGCCGACTGGATAATCTCTTCGGGGGCGGCGGAGATGACGTTGAAATGAAAATTGTAGCCCTCGGCGAGATTCTCGAGGGAGCGGGCGAACAGGCCGACATTGTGCTTGAGGCGGATGCGCTTGCCGGTCTCGATCAAGTGCTCGCGCCGCACGTGACGAAATTCGGGGTCATGGAGGATCAGGTAGCTAAGTTCGGCGCCCTGCTGGACAAGGTTCATCTGAGAGAGGCCCACGACCTTGTCGTGGAAGCCGTGAAAGCCGATCAGCTCGCTCAGGACCACACCTGAGTCGTTGAAGCTAAGAGTCTGGTCAAAATCGCTGGCTAACAGGTATTGCTTTTGCATGTTCTAGTACTCCTTCTTACCGGGCTTGACCGCCGATGCGGCTGGCCAGCCCCTCTGTGGACATGTAAAGGATATCGTTATTGCTAGTAGGGCGGGCACGAATAATTCTGATGGTTGCTATGTGTAAAAAGATTGAACGCTTGGTGAATATAGAATTAGATGCATGAAAGCGTTAAACGATACACAGCAATGGAGATGGCGACTTTTAACGCTTCGAAATCGGGAGCAATAGTGGAGACCTTTCGCGGCACTCAAGTGGCGAATATCGAGCGCAAAACGCTTTAGGGGGCGTCGGGACCCGACCGGAGACGCTCGTGCGGAGCGTCAGTAACTGTGTATGGGTCTCCTGTGCGGCTATGTATATATAGAGAATGGGTTTCGGCCTGATTCAGGGGGCGGGCGCCGCGGCGGCCGAAGACCGCCAGCTGGTTGCCGGACTCGTCGACGGCGCGGTCGCGGTCGATGCCCTTTGAGATGGATAAAGCTGGGGCATGGGTCTTCGCAGTGGCGATGAGTTTGGGGGTTGGCCGGGGGCTGAAGCCGGAGAAATGAGCGGGGTCGTCCCACGGGGAGACGATTTCAAGGACGCGCAGCCCATTCCTGCCGTCGGCCACGAATGCGAACGCGCTGGCAGCTACCATGCCGATTTTGACGTCATTCGCGTCGTTTAACTGGCCGCCGGCGTTGAAGAGCTGGTCCAGCCTGGGAGCCTCGGGCTTTTCGACGTCAATGATGGCCAGGCCCTGCTTCCCGGCCGAGACGTAGGCGTAGGTTCTGGCGACGTAAACGTTGCGGGCATCCGCTAATGAAATTAAGGCGCCTTCCACTGGCTTGGGCTGGGCAAGGTCGGTAACACTCAAGACTTTCAGACCCTGGCGATCCACTACGAAGGCGTAACGGAACTGGATGGCGATGGCGGCCGGCGCTTCGAGGACGGGAGGACCGAGAGTGGCGGTGATGCGCGGAGCCAGAGGATTGTTCAGGTCGACGACCACGAGAGCCTTGTCGGTGAGGATGTAGGCGAAGGTTCCGGCGATAGTGATGCGGCGGGCGCCGGTGAGTGCGCCGCCGGGATTGAACGCGAGGGCGCGCTTCAGAAAATTATTCGCAGGGTTGCCGTCGAGCAGGGTGCCGACGCCGGGGCTTTTTGATTTGAGGTCCGGGTTACCGACGATGACCAGTCCTTCCTCTTTGTCAGCCACGTAAAGAAAACCGTAGAGCAGGTGAATGGACTGCTCTTCGTTTTCGGGGAGGCGCTGGCGTAGAGGGTCGATGGCGAGTGTGGAGGGTGAGGCCACGGCTGCGGCGTTTTTTGTGGGCAGATAGAAACGCTGACCGATGGGAGAGACCGGCGAGGTCACGACGCGCTCGGAAAAACCTTTGTTGTCGATGTTGGCGATGTCATAGACGCGCAAGCCGCCAGAGCCATTGGCGGTGTAGGCGTATTCACCGCGGGCTTGCACGTCGAGAATGTTGCCGGGATGCTCGGCAGCCGCATGCAATTCGCGGCGCTGCGCGAGAAATTTTTTGTAATTTTCAGGATAGGCGATGCGCTGCAGATCGCTGCCAAGAATTGCTTCGGGCTCATCGTGCTCGGCGACCGCGACGGCTTCGAGTCCGCCTTTGCCGGTGGCGACGTAGACGTAGCGGCCCATGAAATTCATGAAATTGGTGCCTTGGAGTAGGAGTTGTGCCATCCAGGCGTTGTTGTCATTGGCGGCGGAAACGTGACAATCGCTGCAATGTTTGGTTTCTTTAGCGCGCACGGTGTGCGGAACGAAAGTGCTGTAGGCCTGGCCGGAAAAGCCTTCGGCGGATACGGTTTGCTGGGTGTAGTACAGCCACTCGCGATTGGTGTTTTGCGAACTGACCAGCACGGCGCAACTGGAGCGGGCGGGCGCGATGCGATGGCCGGTGACCGTGCCGTCGACGCCGAGCATGTAGATATCGTCGCGTAAAACCTGAAAGTTGTAGCTGGTGTAGTTGCGAGTGAGCAGCCCTTCGTTGTGAAGCATGGGCTTGCGGGCGTTGGCGGTCATCTGCAAGTGGCAACCGAAGCAGGTGGGCGTCCAGGAAGTGTGGCAGGCGTAGCAGGTCATGCTGCTGTTGCCGTGCGCGAGATGGTTGTCGTCCTGCGGCATATCGGAAACGACCACGCCGTCTTTATTCATAAGCTTGGCGCGCAGGGATTTCTGGCTGAAGTGCACGTTGCCGGGAGTGACGGTGTCGGCGGTCTGAACAATTTCCCACTGGGTGTGTTCGTCGGACATGGAGCGCTGAACGAGCGCGCCGCCTTGCCACTCGAAACGGCGCTGGCCCCAGGGAGTGCGGAGAGTATCGAGGTGGTGGCCGGTGTCATATTTGCGAACATCCCCGACGGAGGTGTAGTTGACCGGAGCCGCGGGGCCCGAAGTGACCAACGTGGCTTTCTGGCGAATAGTGCCGTGGCAATCGATGCAGTCGATTTCGACTGCGGCGCGGGGCTCGCCGTAAATTTTTCCGTTGCCATGATTATCTTGCGCGAAGTGGCAATCGTTGCACTGCATGCCTTTTTCGAGATGAATGTCGGCTAGGTGGACGGCTTTGGAAAATTTATTGGGGTCGTCGAAAGATATCTGTTGGCCATCCTTGTCGAGCCAGTTGCCTTTGCGGTCATGATTAAAGACGGCGCGGAAAACCCAGCCGTGGCCGTGGAAGTCGGCGAACTGCGTGGTTTTTAGTTTGGAATTAAATTCCGGACTGCCGACCTGGTCGAGGAATTGATTGTCGCTCCAGAGCCCGCGAGCGGCGGCGGCTTCGGGATTGCGCGATAGCGATTCGAAGCGTTGCTCTTCAGTGAGGTGGCGTTGCGTGGGCGGATACATCTTGTCGCCATCGATCTCGTTGTCCCACCAGGTGAGGCCGAAGTACGTGGTGACCATGTTGGTGCCGGGATGAATGTGGCAGATCATGCACTGGCTTGACGGGATCGAGCGCGTAAAGGCGTGGCGGATGGGATGGCCAGATTCGTTTTTGGAGATCGTGGGATCGGCGGAAGCGCTGAGACCGGAGTGGCCGAACTGCGAGTAAGAACCGGAGTGGGAAGCATCGCGGTCGTTGGCGTAGATGACGTGGCACGCGGAGCAGCCGCTGGAGCGGTAATCGCCGGGGTGATCGTTTGTTCCCGGTAGCGACATCACCGGATCGAGCAAACGCGTTTTTTGTAAGCCGAGAAAAACCGGGTCGGTGCGCAGCTCGGTTCCGAAGCCACGGTCGCTCAACTGGTCTTCGGGCTTGCCGGGCTCTTCGTCGGGCATGGGATTTCCAACCTCACCTTTCTTTCGGCCACCGCGTTCGAACACGCGAAGCACGTTGCCGGGTTGCGAAGTTTCCCAGCGATTAAGCGGATGGAGTTCGGGCAAGACGCCTTTCGTGCGCGTTTCTTCGGGTGTTGGCGCCGGAAACGTTTTTATGGACCGCGGTTTGCCGTCGCGGTCGTAACTTTCGCCGAAGCGGGAATTTTTTGTGGGATAGCCGCCATTGTTGTAGAGCGCGGCACCCCAGAGCATGCCGGAGTGGGTCATCATGCTGGTGGAAACGGCCCGCGTTTCGCTGGCGTGGCAGCCGGCGGAGCCGCAGGTTTCAGGCGCGACGCGCAGGTCGCCGGGGTTAACGAATTTTATGTATTCGTAGGATTCGGCGAGCCACTTGGTGAAGACGCGCTCGGGAACGGTGGTGCGATCCTTGAACGCGGAATTTTTCGGATGAACGTGGGCTTCTTGCTTGGCGGCGAGATAGTCCGGAGAATTTCGCGCCGCGCCGGGCGAGACGGACGCGGAGGAGTCGCCACCGTGGCAATCGGTGCAGGCGAGCTGCACGGTTTTGGTGGGATGCATGGTGGGCTCGTCCGTGGCGGTATGGCAGGAAATGCAGCCGGCAGACTTGCGTTGGGCTTCTTCGCGGGATTGCCCGCGGGTGATTTGCGCGGACGAATCCTGTAGCCCGGCCACCGCGACTTTCGAATGAGCTACCAACAATAGAAGCAGTGCCGCAATGGAGAGGGCCGTGAGTGAAAAAAAAGTGGCTCGGCCACTTTGCGAGTATCGCGGCAGCGAAAGAATCGTGCGAGAGGCGGCGGTAGTGAAGAAATTTTTCAAAACGTGAATTTCACCGACCCAAATAGAGAGAAAAGCGTTCTACCGGTGTAGATATCGCGAAAGCCCTGGCCGGGCTGCAAGGCTGAGGCGCCCGCAGTGAGGACGATATTCTCCGAGAGCGGCGGGCGATATTCGACGCCGAGTCCGAGATCTGTACCGATG
>DATCOK010000021.1:0-1760 GCA_036564765.1 Candidatus Acidiferrum sp.
CAATAATTCGGGGGATCGTCGGAGACCGGCCGGAAGCGGGTGGCGGAAACCTAACCGAGCACTGGAACATTTTTGATTGTAGTTGTTCGATTTCTCTGGACAAATCGCTGCGGCTGTTTTAAGCTGAACTGGATGAGTGACAGACGGTCAGGGATCAACGTAGTCGATCAGATTCTCCAGAAGGTCGAGCTAGCCAGCATCCAGGACGAGCGTGCCCGCGAATGCATCCGCTTGCTGCTGAACCTGATCGAATCGCTGACGGCGGATCTGCGCAAAGCTCACGCCGAGAACCTGTATTTGCGGGAGCAACTCAACCGCCGCAAAGGCGGAGGGGGCAAACCGGACCGGTCCAAAGACAGTTCGGCGCCGGCATCGCAGTCATCGGAAAAAGAGCGAGCGGAGCCTTCGGAAACCAAACAGCACACCAAGCGCAGCAAGCTGGACCGGGTTCGGATCGACCGGGAAGAAGTGCTGAAATTGGACCGGGCATCCATTCCGCCGGATGCGGAGTTCAAGGGCTACGAAGAAGTGGTGGTGCAAGAGTTACGCATCGGCACCGACAATGTGAAGTTTCGCCAGGAGAAGTATTACGCGGCCTCTACGAGGCAAACCTACCTGGCGCCGCTGCCCGCCGGCTACCGCGGCGAATTCGGTCCCAATCTGAAGAGCCTGTGCGTGCTGTTTTCTCATTTGTGTAATATGACGGAGCCAAAGATTGCGGATCTGTTGGGCAACATGGGGATCGTGATTTCCAGCGGCCAAATATCGGCGTGGCTCACGGGCGCATACCCGGAACTCCAGGAGGAAAAGCAGGCCATTGTGGAAGCCGGATTGAACAGCAGCGCGTGGCAACACATGGATGACACTGGCACGCGCGTGGATGGTAAAAACCAGCACTGCCAGATCATCTGCAATCCGCTGTACGGGGCTTACTTCACCACGGCCCGGAAAGACCGGCTGACCATAATCGACGTTCTGCGCAACCGGCGCCAGCGGGTATTCCGCCTCAATGAAGAAGCTTTGGGTTTGCTGCTCCAGTTTGGCGTATCGCAGCGGGTTTTAGAGCGGGTGGGGCAGTTGCCGTTCCATCAGGATTGGAGCCAGCAGGAGTTGCAGCGAAGGCTGACGGAGCAGATTCCGGATCTGGCCCCAGGGGCTCGCAGCCGGATTGTGGAGGCGGCGGCTCTGGCGGCGTATCACGCCGAGAGCGGGCATGTGCGCCTTTTAGTGTGTGACGATGCCAAGCAGTTCAAGCTCGTGGCTGACGAACTGGCCTTATGCTGGGTTCACGACGGGCGCCATTATCAGAGCATGGCGCCGTGCGTGCCGCAGCATCGTGAATGGCTGGACGCGTTTCGCAAGCGCTACTGGGATTTCTACAAACAACTGCGCGCCTACCAGCAGGCTCCCATGCAGGAGCGGCCGGAGCAGTTGCGAAAGCAATTCGACGAACTATTTTCTACTGTGACCGGTTACGATGCACTGGATCAGCGGATCGCCAAAACCAAGGCCGATAAGACGCACTTGCTGATGGTGCTGGAACATCCCGAGATTCCACTGCACAACAATCCGGCGGAGTTGGACGCGCGGTTACGAGTCAGGAAGCGGGTGGTGAGCTACGGCCCGCGCTCGACAGCGGGCGCTCAGGCTTGGGACGGGATGGAAACGCTGCTCAGCACAGCCAGGAAACTGGGAGTAAACTTCTTTCAATACGTCCAGGACCGAGTCAGCGGCGCGAGGCAGATGCCTTCATTGGCGGA
>DATCOK010000022.1:0-3516 GCA_036564765.1 Candidatus Acidiferrum sp.
ACGTAATGTGGGGCATGGCCAAGCGCAACGCCACGGAGATGGCGGTAACCAACCGGCGTGTGCTAATCAAGACGGGCGTGGGCAACCGCAGGACGCTGGACATGATGCTGGCAAGGGTGGAGAGCATCGGTGTGGAGGAGACCATGTGGGGGCGCATGCTGGGTTACGGCAGCGTAATCGTGCGGGGCACGGGCGGAACGCCGGAGCCTTTCGTGATGATTTCGCATCCGCAGGATTTTCGGCGGCATGTACAGGAACAAATCGGAGTGCAACCACAAATCGGAACGCAGCAGATTGGTGAGCGCAATGAAACCAGGCAGACCTGAAGGCGGAGAGTTCGCGTCGTTTTATGAGAAGTACATCGCGCTGGTGCCGGGAGACGATGCGGTGGCGGCGCTGGAGGCGCAGCGTCTGCAGATGATGCAGATGCTTTCGGCGCGCAGCGAGCGGGAAGGGAATTTTCGTTATGCGCCGGACAAGTGGAGCGTGAAGGAAATTATCGGGCACCTGACGGACAGCGAGCGGGTGTTCTCGTATCGCGCGATGCGCATAGCGCGCGGGGACCAGACGCCGCTGGCGGGATTCGAGCAGGACGATTACGTGAAGAGCGGCGGATTTGGCGAGCGGAGGCTAACGGATTTGGCGGAGGAGTTTGCAGCGGTGCGGGCGGGGACCGTGTGGTTGTTTCGTTCTTTGAGTGATGCGGCGTGGATGCGGCGCGGGGTTGCGAACGGGAAGGAAGTGAGTGTGCGAGCGCTGGCGTTTATCAGCGCGGGGCATGAGTTGCATCATCAGAAGATTTTGGAAGAGCGGTATTTCGCGGCCATCCCGCGGGCTTGACAGAGGTTGATTTGGGATGCCTAGGGTGCGGCGTTGCAGGGCGATGGTTAGATTCTGCGTAGCTCGGGTTGAGCGGGAACGGATTTGGGTGGCCGGGCGATGCTGGCTGGATGAACTTGCTCATCGCGAATTCTTCTGGCGGTGACCAGGCTTTTTTTGTGTGGAGTGAAGAGGAGGCCGAGCATCACGACGGCGAGGGTCAGGATAAAGGCGCCCGCGAGGATGCTCACGGCTTCTGCGCCTAAGGGATCGGTGAGGGCCTGCTGGAGCAGGTAGATTCCCGCGCCCAGGAAGATAAGGACCAGAAAAATTCCCAGGCTGCCGAAGGTGCGCGCTGCGGTGGAGCGCTCGAAGAGTCCGCGCTCATCGTGGTGCGAGTATTTGCGAGGTTCGAACGGCGATGCGGCTGACATGGCTACTTCTTGGTACCGGACGGCACGGAACGATCGGGGATTTTAAGGTGCATGGTTTCCTTGGCGCGGTCCCCGAGAAAATCGAGGTAGCGAAAAACGGGCGAGGTGTAATTCTTTTTCATGACGCCGCCGCAGGGGCAGTACAGACTGTCGACTTCGAGTTGCCAACCGGTGCCCACGCAAAGTTCCGAGCGACAAGAGGGATTGGTGCAGTGCCAACGGTCTCCCGAGCGCAGTAACATGTTGTTCCTCCTTTCCAAGTCATAGTAACCATATGGTTACGGTAAGCCTATGAGTATTCCAGGGAGGCAGGAATATATAGAGCAGTAAATAAAATAGCAAGTAAACATTTAGTATTCTCTGGTGGGGCGGTCTTTGGGTGGATGTCAGGGCGCGGTAACGATCATAGGATAGGGTCGACAGCCGTCCGCCGGCCCGGTTGCGGGCATGGTAACGGGCTGCTAAAATCGTCGATTTGCCGGGCCCCAGTGGTTCCCACCGGTGAGGGGTGGACGGCTTTCCGCACGTCGCCGTGAAGCAACGATGAAACTGTCGAGCCGGGTTAGAGCGTGCCGCTGAGTCTTAGTACAGTGGCATCAATGATCTACGCGCCATGCGCGGTTAGGCCCGCGGTCCTGAGGCCCGCGGAAGGAGAGCAGTGTGGCTAAGTATGACGTAGCGATTGTGGGGAGTGGACCAGGCGGGTACGTGGCGGCTATCCGCGCGGGTGAGTTGGGATTGAAGACCGTGGTGGTGGAGAAAGACTCTTACCTCGGAGGGACATGCCTGCATGTGGGGTGTATTCCGACCAAAGTGCTGCTGCACCATGCCGAGGTTTATGACCATTTCAAGAATGCGGCGGAGTTGGGTTTTGAAGTGAGCGGATTAAAGGTGAATTGGGCGAACATTTTGGGGCGCAAGGACAAGATCGTCAAGAAGCATTCGAAAGGCATCGAGTTTCTCTTCAAGAAAAATAAAGTGGAGTCAGTGCAGGGCTGGGGGCGTTACGAAGGGCCCGGGCGCGTAAGCGTGGAGAAGGACGGGAAGAAAACGGAGATCGAAGCGGCAAATATTTTGATGGTCAGCGGATCGGAAGCGCGCACGTTACCGGGCATCGAGCCGGATCACAAAACGATTTTGACCAATCGCTCGATCCTGGAATTGCCGGAGATTCCCAAGACCTTGATTGTGGTAGGAGCGGGGGCGGTGGGCGTGGAGTTTGCGTCGATTTACAATTCATTTGGCACGCAGGTGACCATTCTGGAGGCGCTGCCGCGGGTGGTGCCGGTGGAAGACGAAGAGGTTTCGGCGGAGCTGGAGAAAGCCTTCAAGAAGAAAAATATTCAGATTCATACGGGCAGCAAAGTGGAGTCGGTGAAGAAGGATGCCAAGGGCGTGACCGTGGCGTTCACCGATAAGGACGGCAAGAAGCAGACGCTGCAGGCGGAGAAGCTGTTGCTGGCGGTGGGACGCAAGCCCATGACGGAGAATTGCGGGCTGGAAAAGTCCAAGGCCAAGATGGATCGCGGGTTCGTGCAAGTGGGTCCCTACATGGAGACGGACGAAAAAGGTCTGTATGCCATTGGCGATATCGTGGCGGGAATGCCGCAACTGGCGCACGCGGCCATGATGGAAGGGATTGTGGCGGTAACGCACATCGCCGGGAAGCCGACACAGCCGCTGCTAAAAACGCGGATACCGAATGCTACGTATTGCGAGCCGCAGATCGGGTCGATCGGATTGACGGAAAAGCAGGCGCGCGATGGGGGCTTCGCGGTGAAAACCGGGAAGTTCCCGTTCGTGGGCAACAGCAAGGCGACCATTCTGGGGAATCACGGCGGTTTTATTAAGGTAGTATCGGACGAAAAGTTTGGCGAGGTGCTGGGGATTCACATTATCGGGCCGTTGGCGACGGAGATATTGTCGGAGGCCGCGACGGTGCTGCACTTGGAGGGCACGGTAGACGATATGATGAATATGATGCATGCGCATCCCACGGTGTGGGAAGGCATGGGGGACGCATTTGCGTCGGTGCGGGGCTTGCAGATTAACGTGTAGGCATTCGGTAAAATTGGCGAAATGAGAACTTGTGACACCGTCGATGTTGGGTTGATTGGTTACGCCGAGGCCTTGGAGCTGCAGAAGCGGCTGGTGGCGGCGCGCAAGGCGGGCGCTGTTGAGGATGTATTGCTGCTGTGCGAGCACCCGCATGTGATTACGCTGGGGCGCAATGGGAAACGGGAGCATTTGCTGGCGTCCGAAC
>DATCOK010000023.1:0-9933 GCA_036564765.1 Candidatus Acidiferrum sp.
GTGGTAGAAGGCGCGATCGACAATGTGATTCCGGAATTCCGGAGCTTTTTCCTTGGTCTTCTGATCGCGGACGATTTCGATGCCGATCATCAAGCCGCGGCCGCGGATGTCGCCAACGATTTTGTACTTGTCGAGCCAGCCGGCGGTCTTCTTAAAGATGTAGTCGCCCATGCTGCGGGCGTTTTCTCGGTATTCGGATTCGATGAGGTCGAAGGTGGCGAGACCTGCGGCGATGCACACGGGGTTGCCACCGAAGGTGGTGCCGTGCGAGCCGGGCTTCCAGTTCATGACGCTTTCGCGGGCGATGAAGGCGCCGAGAGGCATGCCGCTGGCGATGCCTTTAGCGGACGTGAGGATATCGGGCTCGACGCCGGATTTTTCGCAGGCCCACCAGTTGCCGGTGCGGCCCATGCCGGACTGCACTTCATCCACGATGAACATGATGCCGTGCCGGCGGCAGATGCGCTGCAGTTCCTGGAGGAAAAAGTCAGGCGCGGGAACGTAGCCGCCTTCGCCCTGAATGGGCTCGATGATGATTCCGGCGACTTCTTCGGGATCGAAGAGCCGTTTGAAGATTTGTCCCTCGAGCTGCTCGAGAATTTCCGCGCCGCAAGTGTCGGCGCTGTGGCCGTGGGCGCAGCGATAAGCGTAGGGATAGGGGATGTGCTCGACGCCGCCGAGCAGCGCGCCAAAACCCTTACGCTGAGTGGATTTGGAAGCGGTGAGAGAGAGCGACCCCATCGTGCGGCCGTGGAAGCAGCCGTAGAAGGCGACGAATTTGTCGCGCTTGGTGGCGTAGCGGGCCAGCTTGATGGCGCCTTCGACAGCTTCGGTGCCGGAGTTGGTGAAGAAAACTTTCTTGGGTTCGGCGCCGGGAACGGTGGAGGCGAGTTTTTCAGCGAAGCGCGGCATGTTTTCGTAATAAAAATCGGTGCCGGACATGTGGATGAGTTCGGCGGCTTGTTCCTGAATGGCCGCGACGACGTTGGGATGGCAGTGGCCGGTGGAGCAAACGGCGATGCCTGCGGCGAAATCGAGAAACTTGTTGCCGTCCACATCTTCGACAATTGCGCCGCGTCCACGCTTGGCGACCAACGGGTAATCGCGGGTATAGGACGGCGACATGAATTTGGCGTCCGCGTCGAGGACGCGCTGGGCATTCGGGCCGGGCAGCGCGGTTACGAGTTGCGGGAGCTTCGAGTCCTTCGTTGCGGCGGACTTGGCGGGCGAATTCGTTTTGGATTCCGAGGTGGTAATCATTTCTTCCTCCTTCAAAGAAGATGGTCGAGGTTAGGCGGGGCTAGCCGGAAGGCGAAAAGCCTGAGATGAAACGAAATTGCAGAATTTCTGCTACTCGAAGGAGGGGTTAATCAACGCTGAAAAGATTGGGGCGAGTCTCGGCGGGCGAGAAGTTGCTGGGAGATAGACGGCGGTTGGTCATTTGCGTTTCCAGCGGACACTGCCATCGCGAGAATCTTCCAGGATTATACCACGTTTTTCTAGCTCTTTGCGGATGCGGTCGGCGGTGGCGAAGTCGCGGGACTGGCGGGCAGCCTGGCGCTCGGCGACGATTTTTTCGATTTCGGCGTCGCCGGCCGCAGCGTCGTCTTTGGCGTACCCAAGGGCCTGGAGCTTTTCCGCATCGTTGTTTTCCAGCACGGAGAAAACGCGATCGAAAGTTTGCAGCAATTGCTGCGCGGCTGGAACGTGACTTTGGCTGAATTCGCCTTTGTCCATGGCGATGTTGGCTTCGCGGACGAATTCGAAAATGGCGCCGAGAGCGCGGGCGGTGTTGAGATCGTCGGAGAGTCCGGCGTCGAATTCCTTGGCGGCTTCGGCAATTCTGGCGGACATACTCTTTTCCGCACCGGAGGCAAACTTGCCCTGGGCGAGGCGGTCGGCAAAATTTCTGAGGCGGTCAACGGAGCTGGCGGCTTGCTGCAATCCATCGAAGGTGAAGTTCAACTGGCGGCGATAGGGGACGCTGGCGAGCGCGAAGCGCAATTCGGAGGGCCTGTGGCCTTTGGCGAAGAGATCGCGGAGCGTAAAGAAATTGCCGAGGGACTTGGACATCTTTTCGCCTTCGACAAGTAAATGTTCGGCGTGCAGCCAGTATTTGACGAAACGCTTTTCGGTGGCGCCTTCGCTTTGCGCGATTTCATTTTCGTGATGCGGGAAGGCTAGATCGATGCCGCCGGTGTGGATATCGAGGGTCTCGCCGAGATATTTCATGGCCATGGCGGAACATTCGATATGCCAGCCGGGACGGCCCGGGCCGATACTGGTTTCCCAGAAATGTTCGCCGGGTTTGGGAGCTTTCCAGAGCGCGAAATCGCGGGCGCTTTCTTTTTCGTAGCGGTCCACGTCCACGCGCGCGCCCGGCTGGATGCCGCTGACGTCGATATTGGAAAGCTTGCCGTAATTGGGAAATTTCGCGATGCGGTAGTAGATGGAGCCTTCACTGTCGTAGGTGAACGATTTCTCGCGAAGACGCTCGATGAGCTTGACCATTTGGTCGATATTGTCGGTGGCGCGCGTCCAATGCTCGGGCGATTCGATGCTTAGCGTTTTGCAGTCGTCGAAGAACGCTTGCGCGAATTTTTCGGTGTACTCGCGGATGCCCACGCCGGCGTGGGCGGCGTTGGCGATGATGCGGTCGTCGACGTCGGTGAGATTCATCACCTGGGTTATCTTGAAGCCGCGGGATTGCAGGAAGCGGCGGAGGATGTCCTGGAAGACGAAGGTGCGGAAATTGCCGATGTGCGCGAAGTCGTAAACGGTCGGGCCGCAACTGTACATGCGCACTTCGCCCGGCGTTTGGGGTACGAAGGGCTCAATCTTTTCGCCTAGTGTGTTGTGCAGTCGAATCTCGGCCATGTCTTCCTGTGCGTTTTGCGCGCCGTGGATAAACGCTAGATTGTAGCCGAGGGTTTGAAAGCGGAGCAATGTAAAGCGGGGAAAAATTGCGGATGGTTGCCTGATTGGGGCTTGATTTGACGAGTTTGGCGGTCGCGGCTAGAGTGCGAAAGGCTTTGGCGACAGATGCAAACGATGAATCTACCGGGGTGAACAGTGAGAGGTAATGATTTCATAGGGGCGCGTTGGGTGTGGGCGGCGATGGCTGTTTGTTTTTGCGCGACGGCATCGTTTGGACGGCAGCCCGCTGTTACGGAAGGTAAAAAGGCGTTGACACCGGAGGCAACGCTCAACATTCACTTTCTTTCGGATTTACAACTGTCGCCGGATGGCACGCGGTTGGCCTGGGTGGTTTCGGAACCGCCGAAAGGCGAGAAGCGGCTGCAGCATATCTGGATGTATGAGAAGAAGACGAACAGCGCGCGGCAATTTACATATTCGACGAAGTCGGAGACTTCGCCGCGATGGTCGCCGGATGGCACGCGGCTGGCGTTTCTTTCGAATCGCGGGGGAGACGAGCAACAGATTTATGTAATTAACGGCGGAGGCGGCGAGGGCGCGGCGCGTACCAAGGGCAAGAGCAGCGTCAAGGATTTCGCCTGGTCAAAGGATGGAAAGTTTATCGCGTATATCGCGCCGGACGCCAAGACCGAGGATGAGGAGAAAAAAGACAAGGACAAGAATGACGCGCGGGTGGCGGACAAAGATGAAAAACATCCCCGGCTGTGGTTGCTCAATTTAGAATCCGGCGAGAGCAAGGCCATCACCGCGGCGAAGTGGGAGATCAAGGAACTGGCATGGATGCCTAGCGGAGAAAACATCGTGGTGGCGGCCACGGACCACCCGGAGTCGGACCAAGACACCGACCGTATTGTGGCCGTACATGTGCCGGACGGAGCGATGAAGGTGGTCAGCGCGCCGCGCGGGCCGTTCGGGCGCCTGCGGGTTTCGCCGGATGGCAAGACGATTGGATTTATCGGCTCGCGCGAGGACGGACCTTCGCCGCATGACTTGATGTTGCTTCCGGTGGGGAGCGCGGCGGCACGGAACCTTACGGGACTAAGCCTGGACCGGCAGATTTTCGATTATCGCTGGAACGGCGAAGGCGGCTTGATGGCCATCGCAGCGGATGGGTTTCATACCGGCTTCAAGGAGTTTGGGGCCGGTGGCACAGTCAAGGCTCTGGAACCGGAGGACCGGGTGAATCCGTCGGCGTTTGCGACGGCCGAAGATGGCGAGATCTATTTCGTTTCGCAGACGGCCACGCAGCCTCAGGAACTTTTTGCGTGGGAAGGCAAAGGGAGCCCGCGTCAGCTGACACATATCAACGAAGCGTGGAAGCAATATGCGCTGGTGGCGCCGGAATTCTACAAATACAAATCGTTCGATGGGCTAGAGATCGAGGCGGCGTTGCTGAAGCCCGCAGGATACGACGGCAAATCCAGCTTGCCGCTGGTGACGTTGATTCACGGCGGGCCCACGGGAGCGTGGGAAGACACCGTCGAAGCATGGGGCCAGTTGCTTGTCGCGCGCGGGTACACGGTGTTTTATCCGAACATTCGCGGGTCGATTGGATACGGACAGAAGTTTATCGAGATGAACCGCGGCGATTGGGGCGGCGGGGATTTTCAGGATGTGATGGCGGGCGTCGATGACCTGGTCAAGCGGGGATTAGCTGATCCGGAGCGACTGGGCATTGGCGGCTGGTCCTATGGCGGCTACATGTCGGAATGGGCGATCACGCAGACGCCACGCTTCAAGGCCGCGGTGTCCGGCGCAGGACTTTCGAACCTGATTTCGGAGTACGGGACAGAAGAGGGGCCTTCGTATGACGAATGGTTTTACGGTGTGCCGTACGAGCCGGAAAAGATCACCGGCTTCTTGAACAGCTCGCCCTTTGTGCATCTAAAAAATGCCAAAACGCCGACACTGATTTTGCAGGGTGAAGCGGACACGGTAGATCCGGTGGGACAAAGCATGGAGTTGTACCGCGGGTTGAAGCGTTATGGAGTGGAGACGGAATTGGTGCTGTACCCGCGGGAGCCGCATGGCTTTCATGAGGAGAAACACCTGGTGGACCGGTTAAACCGCATGCTAGCGTGGTACGACAAATATTTGAAGGCGGATGCGGAGAAGACGGTGGCGGCGCAGTAGCGAACCAGGGCGCAGGCGAAAAAATGCCGGAGTGGATTAGCGGCAGTGACGGCCACGATGTGGCGGCTTAGTCTAAGTCTTCTGGTTGCGCCGAGGGGGAGCTGGGACTTACATCGACGACGGAAGCAGACTTGTTTCGCGCGGAGCGCAAGACCTCTTCAATGGCGCTGATCAGTGAGGAAAGGTCTTTGGAAGCCACTCCGTGGACGCCGGCGGCTTTGGCGATCGATTGGAGTTCAGGCAGATCGTAAAACGAAAAGATGACGATGGCAGTATCTGGAGCGGCTTTAGCCAATTGCCGAGTCAGTTCGACGCCATCCATGCCAGGCATGACCCAGTCTTTAACCAGCACATCAGGCTTCAGCGCAATCGCTTTTTTCAGGGCTTCGGAATTGTTGCCAGCTTCGCCGCAGACTTCCCAGCCGGGATGCTGGTGTAACAGAACGCGCAGAATTTCCCGGGTTCCGGCATGGTCATCGGCAATCAGAATTCTAGTCATATAAGGGCGGGCGGCCTCGGGAGTTGTGTTATTAGCGGTTCAAAGCGCTAGCTGCAATACGTGCATCGCTGTAGGTAGCTTAGCCTACTCAAGGTGGCAGCATACGGTCATCTGCTGGAAATCGGAAAAACACCGGTTTTGGATGAATATTCATTAAGGCTCGCGGTCCGGCTTGTGGTGGTTGAGAATGAGCCACAACGAGTGGGGTAATGCTTTACAGTGCCGGTGGATCGTGCTAGTTTTTTATTCCGTACCGCCATCCACGCGCCAGCGCCGGCGGCAGGGCTCTCATCGAGATCCAGCCAACGTTTTTGTCGCTATACCAACCTTCCTCGACAGGAACACAGACTCGTCTCTTCTCGCGATTTTATGCGTTATGCCGATGCAGTTCGGGGCGGCATGACGCGCTAGCGGCCGAAAACCGGCCCGCGACGAGAAACCTAAAGAGGAAAACTTGCTCAAGCTGCGAAAAGTAGAAATCGTCGGCTTCAAATCGTTTTGCGAACGCACGGTAGTCACCTTCAGTGGGTCGGGCACGACATGTATCGTGGGTCCCAATGGGTGTGGCAAATCGAACGTAGTTGACGCTATCTCCTGGGTGCTGGGAGAGCAGAGCCACAAGTCGCTGCGCGCGGAGCGCATGGCGGACTGCATTTTTAACGGCACGGTGAAGCGGCCGCCGCTGGGCTTGGCGGAAGTGACCATCACAATGGAAGACCCGGAACTGGCCGAGGCGGCTCGTTTCGTGCTGGAGACCGCCGACATCGAGGGGGAAGCGGCCAATGGCTCAGCGACTAATGGCGACCTGTCCGCACTTACGGACGGCGACGTGCAGACGCAAGCTCCCGACATGCAAGATCCGAATTACAACACCGAAATTCACTCGCTGGTCCCTGCGCAGTCCCCCGAAACAGATGGTGGTATCACGCAAGAGAATATGGAAACTCCGGCTTTGCCGGAGGAGAAAACGAAGCGCCGCAAAAAAGGACCGGACAAGCCAGTGTTGGCCACTCGTCCCGGGGAGGTGGTGGTCAGCCGGCGACTATACCGTTCGGGGCAGAGCGAATATTTGATCAATGGAAGGACCGGGCGTCTGCGCGACATCCAGGAAATGTTCATGGGCGTCGGGTTGGGGCCGGATTCCTACGCGATCATCGAACAGGGTCGCATCGGGTTGATTCTGTCGACCAAGCCGATGGAACGGCGCGCGATTATTGAGGAAGCCGCGGGGGTCACCAAGTTCAAAACGAAAAAACGCCTGGCGGAAGCGAAGCTGGAATCCTCAAACGTGAATCTGTCGCGCGTGAACGACATCGTGGTGGAAGTGGAAAAACAGCTCGGTTCGCTGAAGCGGCAGGCTTCGAAGGCGAGTCGTTATTCGGAGATTCGCGAGCAGATGCGCGGGATCGTGCGGCAGATGCTGGCGGGCAAAGCGCGCGAGTTGGATCAGGAAGCGGAGCGGGTCGCGGCACAATTGAACGAGATGACTGCGGCGGAGACGCAGCACGCGACGTCAATCCAGCAGCAGGAAGACGAGCACGACAGCCTGAAGCAGCGGATTTACGAGTTGGACGCGGAGCTGCGGCAGAACCAGAACGTGCTGAACGCCACGGCGCTGGAAGTGGATCGCAGCGAGAATCGCATCGACTTCAACCGGCAACGCTCACAGGAATTGACGCAGCGGCACGCGCAAATTTCGAATGAACTGGAGCAAGCCGCGGCGCAAGCGGCGGAATGCGAACGGCGCAGCGCGGCACAGATTCAGGCGGTGACCCACCTGCGCGAAGAATCGGGAGTATTGAGCGGGCGCGTGGAGGAATTGTCCGGCCGGGCCCAGTCGCGTTCAACATTGATCAGTGAGTCCGAAGCGCGTATTGAAGCTCTGCGACGCGTGGAGCTCGAGGCCGGCGAGACACTACTGCGTTTGCATGGCGAACAGAAGCAGGCGGAAGAGGCGTTGGTGCATCAGGGGCAAACGCTCGGGAGGCTGGAAGGCAACGAGCACGAACTGCTGGAGTCTTCTATTCGCATACGCGACGATGCGGATCAGGCGGCGCACGATTTTGAGGCGGCCAGCGGACAGTTGAGCACATTGAAACACAAGGCCGCGGAGCTGCAAGCTTCCATCGGAGAGCTGAAGCAGCAGGGCGAGCGGCTGCGGCAACAGGCGGATGTGCTGCGCGATTCCCTCTCCGGAGTGCGTGCGCGGCATTCGACCTTGACCCAAATTTTGAACGACCGTTCGTACACCGCAGATGCCGTGCAGAAACTCTTCGCAGCGAACGAACGTGGCGGCGGGCACGATTTCCGCGCGGTGGGCGTACTGGCGGATTACGCGGAAGTGCAGGAACAACACGAAGCCGCCATCGAGCAGTATTTGCGCGACGAGTTGGAGTATGTAGTGGTGGAAACGTACGATCATGCGCGCGCAGGAGTCTCGTTGTTGCGCAATGAAGTCGGCGGGCGGGCGACATTTTTTGTGGATTCGCTGCGGAATTTGCGCCTGGCGGAGTACGAGCCGATCATCAATTTCCGCTTGGAAGATGGGGTCATTTCGCGCCTGGATAAATTGGTGGAGTTTCGCGATCCCCTCGGCGCGGCGGCCAAACAGTTTTTGCCCCGGCTGAAGGCGGCGTATCTCGCGGATAGCACCGTGGCCGCTGAGAAACTGGCGCGGGACAATCCGCAGTTTGCGTTCGTGGCGCCGGACGGGACCTGCTACCAGGGCCGCATGGTGACTGGCGGGCGCGCGGACGAAGCGGGACCTTTGGGGATGAAGCGCGAGTTGCGCGCGCTGGACGCGGAAGTGATGCAACTGGAACACGAGGCCAGCGAGCGGCAAGCCTCGCTGGAAGTGGTGGCTACGGAGCTGCAGTCCGCGGAAAAAATGCTGGAGGATGTCGTTCTGCAACAGCGTGAGGCGGACCACAACGTATTTGCGGCGCGGCACCGGCACCAGCAGATGCAAGGCGAATTGGCGAGACTGGGGCTGGAGCTGAGCGTTTGCCAAAAAGATTTGTTGCGTGTGCGACAGGACGTGGAACACGCACGAACACGAGCGGAACAAGCCAAGACCGAGCATACCGCTGCTACGGAAAATCGTGCGGCGGCCGAAACAGAGCGGGCGCGATTGAGCAAACAGTTGGTTGAGCTGCGCGGTTCCATCGAAGCCGATCAGCATGAACTGGCCGCAGGGCGCGCGGAACTGGCGGCGATGAATGAGCGGCTGGCCGCGGCGGAGGCGTTGGCGGCGCGGTTGGCGGAGGAGAGCGCCGAGCTGGTGCGGCGCGAAGGCTCCTTGCGCGCACAGCTTACTTCGGTCGATGAAGAGATCGCCTTACTGGCACAGCACAGCCAGGATTTGACACTGCAGCTGGAAGGATTGCGCGGCGAGAAGTTGCGGCTGGATGTGCGGCAGCGCGAGCTCGAGCAGGAATGGGATGGCGGGCGCAGCCGCGTGGCGCTGACGGAGGACCATCTGCGCACCGGGCGGCAATCGCTGCAGGAAATTCGCGAGCAGCGCAGCCACGCGGAGATTGCGCGTGCGCGCAACGACTCCGACCGGCAGCATTTGCGCGAGACGTGCATTACCGAAGTGAATGCCCAACCGGAAGATTTGATCGCCACGGAAACGGCGTTCATGAGCGGCGAAGAACTGGCGGCGGCGGAGATCAGCTACCGCGAAATGAAGGAGCGCATCGACGCGATGGGCCCGGTGAACATGATGGCGCTCGAGGAATTCAACGAGTGCGACCAGCGGTTCACCTTCCTGACGCGCGAGCGCGATGATTTGCTGAAGTCCATCACTGACACGCAGCAGGCCATCGCGGAACTGGATGCGGCTACGAAGGAAAAGTTCGAGCATGCCTTCCACGCCATCAACAAAAGCTTCTCCGACGCGTTTCATACTATTTTTGGCGGCGGCATGGCGGAGATGCGCCTGACGGAAGCGGACAGTTCGGGCGACGCGGGCATCGATATCGTGGCGTCGCCGCCGGGAAAACGGCTGCAGAATATTTTGCTCTTGAGCGGCGGCGAGAAAGCCATGACCGCGCTGGCGCTGCTGATTGCGATCTTCCGCTACCAACCGAGCCCGTTCTGCATACTGGATGAAGTGGACGCGCCGCTGGACGAAGCCAACGTAGGAAGGTTCACACGTTTGATCGGAGCGATGAGCGACCAGACGCAGTTCATCATCGTCACCCACAACCGCAAGACCATGGAGACCGGCAGCGTGCTGTATGGCGTGACCATGCAGGAGCCGGGGGTTTCGAAGCTGGTGAGCGTGCGCTGGGAAGGCGACGCGGCACCGAAAGAACGCGCGGCGGCGGCTTCCGCGGCGTAATCGACGCAATTCAGATTGC
>DATCOK010000024.1:0-2357 GCA_036564765.1 Candidatus Acidiferrum sp.
AGGCCCTTGTCGCCGGCTTGCGGTTGGCCCTTGGGCATATCGCGCACGAGATCGGCCCACATCTGTTCTTCTTTCATGTGGCTGGCGCGGATGCGCGCGATGGGCTCGACGTAGGTGGAAATGCCTTCCTCGATCCAGTGATGTTCGTCGGCTACCGAGGGGAACGCCAGATGAATCATTTCGTGGGTCATCATCCAGTCGGTCATCATCTCTTCTTTGGTGGTGTCGTTGCCGAGGCCAATCTTGATGAAGCCGCCGTGCATGCCGAAGGTCTGGCCGTGGCGCACACCGTGGCCGGAGAACGGGGTGATGCACAGAGTGAGGTGTGGAACGGGATAGCGGCCGTAGTAGGTGGCGACGGATTCGGCGGCGGCTTGTACCCAGGCGAGAATGTCGGCTTCGGGTACGCCGCTTTCTCCGTCGACGGTGATGTCGATGTGCGAACCGCCGACGATCAGCGTGGAGGTCATGTCCGCGGCCTTGACGCCGGAAGAGTAACCGGCCGCCAGGAACACCGCGAAAAATAAAGCCGGGAGTTGAAAAGATGCGAGTACGGTTCGAAGCATGCTTTCCCCGGCAGACTTTTTCTGGCGCAGTGGCCGCTACCAGGCAAGCGGGGGCTGCTTTTCTCCGGGGAGTGCTGAGACGCGGCGATCGATAAGGTAGTCCACAGCCAATTTTCCCGGGCCAAAGAGTAATACGATGAGGGAAGCCATGAGAAAGGTGTACGGGGCGGCAGCATAAAATTTGTCGGGGTCGGAAAAGATGGAGAAGAGCGCTTCACGGTCGGCGGTGATGTACGCGACGATGAGATTGATGGTGAGCGCGAGCGACGTGAGACGCGAGAGCAGGCCGATGGCCAGGAAGATGCCGCCAAAAAATTCCAGGCAGGAGATGGCCACGGCGGTTTGCGCGGGCATGGGCAGGTTCAGACTGGTAAAAAATTCGGTGACCTTATCGAGATGGTGCAGCTTGCCCCAGCCACTTTCGACCAGTTGCCAGCCCCAGTACAGCCGCACGAAGAGCAGGAACGGGGATTGGCCGAATGACAGGTAATAGAAGAAAGTTTTGTAGAGCTTCTTGAGCGTGAGGAGCAGGTTCATCGCGGCTTACGCACGCTTTTCTTCGCCACGGTTTTTCTGGCGCGCCGGATGCGCGCCTTCTGGGTGACTGGCGGCGGCTGGCAGAACCATCCGAGCACCGCCCAGCTGTGAAACCAGCGTTGCACGGTGGCGGGTAATTCTTCCGGGGAAATTTTGCTGTCGCGAAACGCGGCGTCGACGGCTTTCTGCAGTGTTCGGCCCTGGCGTAGCGCATCGAGAAGCGCGTACTCTTCGTGTTCCAGGCGACGAAAATAGACGGTGTTGTCGATGCGATGGACGGCCAGCGCGATAGCCGCGGGCTTCAGTTTGGCGACGGCTTGCACCTTCTTGCGTTTGCGCCGTTCCTGAAATGCGTTGCTGGCGAAGTCGGTGTCGTCATCGGTTTTTTTCACGTCGAGGAGCAGATCGTCGACAGGATAGCGCAGATTGAGTAGCTGAATGTAGGGCTGCAATCGTAGACGCAAATTCGGTCCGGCTACCGCGGTCAAATCTTTCTCGCGAACCGGCGGTTCAGCTTTGCCGTCGAAGGCTTCAATCTCGGCCCACTCAAGTTTGACGATGTCGATGGCCAAGGCCTGCTTCTTTCCGGCCCAGCGCGGATGCTGGTGCAACCAGGATTCGAGTTGCGCGCCCAGATTGCGCAAAGTGAAGCTGCGCGAAGGGCAATCGGTGATGTACGCCTTGCTCATGGCCTCGAAGCGCGCATCGCCCAGGACCGCGCGCAGACCGGGAAAGTCCTCGACCATGCTGGAGAGCAAGCGGAACCAATATTGGCGATTGTAAATTTCCAGGCGCTCGAAGGAGGTCAGCCGGTCGTTGGGCTTTATGAAGCGCGCGGCATAGACGCGCATGGGCTGACCGTCGGGCGCGGTACGCTGCATGCGCTCGGTGAAGGTGAGCGGCTGCATGACCGCACGCGCCATAGTGCGTTGGAGTTCGAGCAGTTTCATACCGCGGTAGCGAGTGCCGTCGCAGCGAGGAAGCGGTTGGCCTTCAGCGCTTCGTCGTGCACTTCCTTGAAGGTGGGGATGCTGTCATCCCACTCGAGCAGCGTTGCAGTGTGGCCGGCGCGCTGAATGGCGCGTTCGTAGAGCTTCCAGACCGGATCGATGACCGGGGGATCGTGGGTGTCGAGAATATATTTGCGGTATTTGGAATGGCCGGCGATGTGAATCTGGGCCACGCGCTCGGCCGGCACGCTGTTCACGTAGGTGAAGGGATCGAAGCTGTGATTCTGGGAAGAGACATATATGT
>DATCOK010000025.1:0-9477 GCA_036564765.1 Candidatus Acidiferrum sp.
CCTCATCGCCATGCTGGTGCAAGAGCGTCAAAAAGAAGCCATGAAAGCCGGGAGGTCGTGAATATGCGCATGTCCATCATCGCCGCGCTGAATTTCGGAAGCGCCTTGCTGCTCTTACCCATGCTGGCGCTCGCGCAAAACGCGCCGCGCAACGAAGCAACCAACACCAGTCCCGCGCAAGCCGAAGCCGCGCTAAAATTCCGCGCCTATCTCGAAGACGATTGGAAGCGCTGGATGATCGAGTATCCCGAGATGGCCACCGGCACTGGCTTTCCCGGCCAGAATCGCCGCTGGAGCGACGATTCCGCCGCCGGCATTGAAGCCCGCAGAAAACATCTCCACGAAAGCGCCGCGGCGCTCAAAAAGTTTTCTCGCGAAGCGCTGCCGCAATCCGAGCAGCTCAACTACGACTTGTACGCCGACCTGCTCAGCGTCGCCGAGGAAGGCCTCCAGTACGGCGACGACCCGCTGCCGTTTCGCCAGGTCGTGCCGCAAAATATCTGGATGCCCGTCTCGCAGATGGGCGGCATTCAGCAGGGCGCGCCGGAAACGCTCTCCTCCATGCCCAACCGTTCTGTCGCCGACTACGAAGATATCCTCGCACGCCTCGAAGCCTTGCCCGCGTCCGTCGAGCAACAGCAAGCCCTGCTGCAGGACGGCCTCAAGCGCGGCTACACTCCGCCCAAATTAATGCTGCGCGACGTTCCCAAGCAGATCGCCGACCTGATTCCCGCCAATCCCACCGCCAGCGCGCTGCTCGATCCCTTCAAGGAATTTCCCGCCGAGATCCCTGAAGCCGAACGCGCTCGCCTCACCAAGCGCGCCGCCGAAATTTACACCGCGGGCGTAGCTCCCGCGTTTCAGAAACTCCACGACTACATCGTCTCCACCTATCTCCCCGCTTGCCGCGAATCCATCGCCGCCACCGCCTTGCCCAAAGGTGCGGAAGCCTACGCCTTTCACGTGCGCTGGCAAACCACCACCGATCTCTCCCCGCAGCAGATCCACGAGATCGGCCTCTCCGAAGTGAAACGCATTCGCGCGGAAATGGATAAAGTCATCGCCTCCGCGAATTTCAAAGGCAGCTTTCACGAATTCACCGAATTTCTGCGCAACGACCCACGCTTTTACTACGACAAGCCCGAAGATCTGGTGAACGGTTACCGCATCATCGCCAAGAAAATCGATCCGGAACTCGCGCACCTCTTCGGCAAATTGCCGCGCCTGCCCTATGGCGTCACGCCTATCCCCGATTTCAAAGCGCCATCGCAGACCACTGCCTACTATCAACCCGGTGCCCCGTCCGTCGGCCGCCCCGGCTACTATTTTGTGAACACTTACAATCTTCACGCGCGCCCCAAGTGGGAAATGGAAGCGCTCTCGCTCCACGAATCCGTGCCCGGCCATCACCTGCAGCTTTCCCTCGCCCAGGAACTCGAAGGCCAGCCCGAATTTCGCCGCCAAGTCGGCTACTCTGCCTTCGTCGAGGGCTGGGCGCTGTACTCCGAAAGCCTCGGCGAAGAACTCGGCCTCTACAAAGACCCCTACTCAAAGTTCGGCCAGCTCAGCTACGAAATGTGGCGCGCGGTGCGCCTGGTGGTCGACACCGGCATGCACTCCAAGGGTTGGACTCGCGACCAAGCCATTCAGTTTTTCAAGGACAACACCGGCAAAACCGATCAGGACATCACCGTCGAAGTGGATCGCTACATCGTCTGGCCCGCGCAAGCTTTGGCCTACAAACTGGGCCAACTCAAAATCCGCGAGCTGCGCACCCAGGCCGAAAAGCAGCAAGGCGCCAACTTTAAAGTCCGGGCCTTCCACGATGCCGTGCTGGAAAATGGCGCAGTGCCGCTCAACGTGCTGAACGCACACATGCAGCAGTGGCTGAAAACGCAATCAAACTAAAAATGGAAGTTGTAACAGGTGAGTAATGGGAGCTTTCGTCGGTTGAATTCCGGCAGAACTCTACGTGGGCGCGGACATCGAGCCAAGAAATTCCGCATTCGACTTCGTCTTGGTCAACCGGCTGAGCAGCAACTCCATCGCCTCCACCGTCGACAGCGGACTAAGCACCTTGCGCAGCACCCACACGCGACTCAACTCATCCGGTGGAAGCAGAATCTCATCCTTACGCGTACCGGAGCGCTGAATATCGATAGCAGGGAAGACCCGCTTATCAGAAAGCCGGCGGTCCAGGTTGATTTCCATGTTGCCGGTACCCTTGAACTCTTCGAAGATCACGTCGTCCATGCGGCTGCCGGTGTCGATCAACGCGGTAGCGATAATCGTCAGCGATCCGCCTTCTTCCACGTGTCGCGCGGCCGCAAAGAAACGCCGCGGTCGTTGCAGCGCGTTAGCGTCGATACCGCCAGATAACACCTTGCCGGACGGCGGCGTCACCGCGTTGTACGCGCGCGCCAGACGAGTGACGCTGTCGAGCAGCACCACCACGTCGCGCTTGTGTTCCACCAGCCGCTTGGCCTTTTCCAGCACCATTTCCGCCACTTGAATGTGCCGTTGTGGCGCTTCGTCGAAAGTCGAGCTGATTACTTCGCCCTTCACCGTGCGCTGCATGTCGGTGACTTCTTCCGGCCGCTCGTCGATCAGCAGTACGATCAGCGCCACTTCCGGGTGATTCACCGTGATCGAATTGGCCATGGACTGCAGCATCATGGTTTTTCCGGTTCGCGGCGGCGCCACGATCAATCCGCGCTGCCCTTTGCCCACCGGGCACAGCAGGTCCAGCACCCGCCCGGTCATGTTTTCCTTGGTCGTTTCCATCTTCAGCCGGCCCTGCGGATAGAGCGGCGTCAAGTTGTCAAAAAATATCTTGTTGCGCGCCACTTCCGGGTCTTCGAAGTTGACCGCTTCCACTTTGATCAACGCGAAATAGCGCTCGCCGTCTTTCGGCGGCCGCACCTGTCCGGAGACCGTGTCGCCGGTGCGCAGGTCAAACTTGCGGATCTGTGACGGCGAGACGTAGATGTCGTCCGGCCCGGGTAGATAGTTGTACTCCGGCGCGCGGAGAAAACCGAAGCCGTCCGGGAGACATTCGAGCACCCCTTCGGAGAAAATTAGTCCATTCTTTTCTGTTTGTGCGCGGAGTATCTGGAAGATCAGCTCCTGTTTGCGCATGCCGCTGGCGCCGGGGATGTTCAGTTCCTTGGCGATCTTGGCGAGGTCGGTGATGTTTTTTTCTTTGAGCTCGGCAAGGCTGATGCTCATCGGGTTACTTCCTTCAACGCTTGTTTCTTTCATATGTCCTTAGCTTTTATGGGTGAAAATTGACCTAGAAATCCGGATTGTTTACGAGGTGGCGCACAAACTGGCAAAAACTCGGAAAATCGGCCAGGGAGGCAAACCAGACTTTCTTCAACCAATCACAGTCTTGTCGCGGCTCGTTATATCCCGAAAAGAAAAGCCGCCACCAGGCCCTGTTCAGTTGGTCAAACTTGTGTCTTTCTCAGCGCCGGCCACGAACGGTTCAGCCACGGGCGCAACCGCGGGATGCTCGATCGGCACAATCAGCCGTTCCAGCGCAATCTGCAAAACTTCATCCATGGTTTCCACGAAACGGATCGTCAAACTGGAGAGGATCTCCTGCGGTATTTCCGCCAGGTCTTTCTCATTGTCCTTCGGAAGCAGTACGGTACGCAAGCCCATTCGGTGGGCTGCTAAAAGTTTTTCTTTTACCCCGCCGATCGGCAACACCTTGCCGCGCAGGGTAATTTCCCCGGTCATGGTCACGTCCCGCCGCACCGGAATGCGCGTCAGCGCGCTCACGATGGAATTGCAAATGGTAATGCCCGCCGACGGGCCATCTTTCGGAATCGCGCCTTCCGGCACATGCACGTGAATATCGAGGTTGCGATAAAAATCCTTGGGCAATCCAAAGGTATTGGAGCGCGAACGGATGTAGCTCATCGCCGCTTGCGCCGACTCCTGCATCACGTCGCCCAGTTTGCCCGTCAGCGTCAACCGCCCTTTGCCTTCCATCAGCGTCGCTTCCGTGGTCAGCACCGTGCCGCCCACTTCCGTCCACGCCAGCCCGGTCGTCAAGCCGATCTCGTTGTGCTTCTCCAGCCAGAATTCGCGATACTTCAGCACGCCCAGATAATCGTTTACGTTGGCCGGAACAATCTCCGCCTTCACCTCAGCCTTGGGACCCTCCGTCACGACCTTGCGCGCCATTTTTCGCGAGATGCTCTGGATTTCGCGTTCCAGGCTGCGCACTCCGGCTTCCTGCGTGTAATGCCGGATGATGTGCAGCAACCCTTCGTCGGTGAAATTCAAATTGCCTTCGGTCAGCCCGGTCGCTTCCCGCTGCCGCTTCACCAGGAAGCGCTTGGCGATCTGCAGTTTTTCTTGCTCCGTATAGCCGGGAATCCGCAGGATTTCCATGCGGTCCTGCAACGGCTGCGGAATCGTGTGCAGCACGTTCGCGGTGCACACGAACATCACCTTCGAAAGGTCGTACTCCACGTCCAGATAATGATCCGTGAACGCGTGATTCAGTTCCGGGTCCAGCACTTCCATCAGCGCCGCCGACGGGTCCCCACGAAAATCGGTGGACATCTTGTCCACTTCATCCAGCACGAAGATGGGATTGGTCGTCCCCGCCTTTTTCATCATCTGGATAATCTGTCCAGGCAGTGCGCCGATATACGTCCGGCGGTGTCCGCGAATCTCCGCTTCGTCGCGCACTCCGCCCAGCGAAACGCGCACAAATTTCCTTCCTGTCGCATGTCCGATGGACATCGCCAGGGAAGTTTTGCCCACGCCCGGGGGCCCCACGAAGCACAGAATCGAGCCCTTGGGATTCTTCACCAGTTGCCGCACTGCCAGAAATTCCAGGATGCGGTCCTTAATCTTCTCCAGGCCGTAGTGCTCTTCGTTCAGAATCTTTTCGGCTGCCAGAATGTCGCGGATTTCCTTGGATTTTTTCTTCCAGGGTACCGCCAGCAGCCAGTCCAGATAATTGCGGCTCACCGTCGATTCCGCGGACATCGGCGGCATCAGTTCCAGCCGCTTCAATTCCTGAATAGCCTTCTCGTGAACCTCCTTGGACATCCCTGCCGAATCAATTTTCTTCTTGAGTTCGTCGATTTCGCTCTTCTCGCCGCGCCCCAGTTCCTTCTGGATGGCCTTCAGTTTTTCGTTGAGGTAATACTCTTTTTGCGCCCGCTCCATCTGCCGCTTCACGCGCGTGTTGATGTTGCGGTCCACGTTCAGTTTTTCGAGCTCAATCTCCAGGATGTCGCCAATGCGGTTTAGCCGCTCGATGGGATCCACGGTCTCCAGCAAATCCTGCTTTTCGTCCACCGGCAGCTGCAGATTCGCCGCGATGGTGTCCGACAAGCGGGAAGGGTCATCCACCCGTGCCGCCGCAATCATCGTGTCGTAGTTCAGGCTTTGCGACAGCTTGATGAACTGCTCGTACAGCCCGGTAATCTTCTGAACCGTCTGCTCCACCTGCGGCGAAGGTTCCACTCGCGCATTCAACAGCCGCACCGTGGCCCGGAAAAATCCTTCTTCCGCGGTGATGGAAATCGACCGCGCGCGTTCCACGCCCTCCACCAGGACCTTGATGTTGCCGTCCGGCAGCTTCACGCTCTGCACGATGTTTGCGAGCGTTCCCACCGCGTAAATCTCTTCGGGCTTGGGGTCGTCCACCGACGCGTCATGTTGCGTGGACAGAAAAATCTTCTTGTCGCCCGCCAGCGCTTCTTCCAGCGCCCGCACGCTCGCTTCCCGTCCGACGATGAACGGCGTCATCTGCTGCGGAAAGATGACCATGTCGCGCACCGGCATCATCGGCACGCGTTTCATTTCTTGTTTTTCCCGGTTAAACATGGAACCCCTGAAAGTTGCGTCGCGAAGAATAGTATCGCGATTTACTGCCAAATCCGGCGAAGCCGCGGGCGTGGTGCGAAAAAGCTAACCGGCCTTTTCGAGCAGGCTCCAGTTGATTTCGCGTGTGCGCACCATGTCCGCGGTCACCACGAAGTCGCGCAACTTACGCTGCATGGGCAGGTGATACATCAACTCCAGCATCAAATCCTCAAGAATCATGCGCAGCCCGCGCGCCCCCACTTTGCGCTGCATGGCCAGTTCCGCTACTGTCTCCAGCGCATCGTCCGTGAACCGCAGCCGCACATTTTCAAATTCGAACAGCCGCTGGTACTGCTTGAGCAGCGCGTTTTTCGGCTCGGTCAGAATTTTCACTAGCGCGTTCTTGTCCAGGTCGTTCATTACGCCCGCCACCGGCAGGCGCCCCACAAATTCCGGAATCAATCCGTAGCGGATCAGGTCGCCCGGCTGCACGTGCTCGAGCAGTTCGGTATTGCGCCGCTGCGGTGCCGCTGTCGACGCATCGGTATGAAATCCCAGCGAGCGCCGTCCCGCGCGCTTCTCAATCACTTTTTCCAGGCCGACAAACGCTCCGCCGCAAATGAACAAAATGTTCGTCGTATCCACCGGCGTGAATTCCTGGTGCGGATGTTTGCGTCCACCCTGCGGCGGCACGTTGGCCACTGTGCCTTCCAGAATCTTCAGCAGCGCCTGCTGCACCCCTTCGCCACTCACGTCGCGAGTGATCGACGGGTTTTCGTCCTTCTTGGCAATCTTGTCGATCTCATCGATATATATGATGCCTTGCTGCGCCTTCTGCACGTCACCATCGGCAGCCTGCAGCAGCTTCAAAATAATATTTTCCACGTCTTCGCCGACGTAGCCCGCTTCCGTCAGTGTGGTCGCATCCACAATCGCGAATGGCACGTCCAGCATGCGCGACAGCGTCTGCGCCAAAAGCGTCTTGCCCGTGCCCGTCGGCCCGATCAGCAAAATGTTCGACTTGCTCAGCTCCACGTCGCCCGGCTGCTTGTTCAGGAAAATCCGCTTGTAATGGTTATAAACCGCCACCGCCAGTTTCTTTTTGGTGCGGTCCTGCCCGATCACATATCCATCCAGAAACTGTTTAATTTCCGGGGGACGTGGCAGCCGCTTCGCCGGCGCGGTAGCCTGCTCGCGCTTCTCGTCTTCCAGAATGGTCTGGCAGACTCCCACGCACTCATTGCAGATGTACGCGCGCGGGTAGTCGGAAGGCGAGCTGATCAGCTTTTCCACCTGCTCCTGCGTCTTATGGCAGAAGGAACAGCGCAGCGGCTCTTCTGGATTGAATTTTTTCACTGGTGTGCAGGCCTCATCCCCGCATTTGCTTGCGACGGAGTCCCCTTCGCAACATTCTAGGCCGAATATCCTCCGGCGCAAAATGGAAAGGTGGAAATTTTGCTAACTGTTTGGAACGGCACCGGCATCAGCACACTCGCCCGGCGAGCCAGGGCGGGGACTAGCGATGCTTATAAATAATTTCATCGATCATCCCGTACTCTTTGGCTTGTTCGGGATTCATGATGAAGTCGCGCTCCACATCCTTTTCGATGCGGCTGACCGTCTGTCCGCTATGTTGCGCGAGAAGTTTATTGATGACTGCGCGCATGCGCAGAATTTCCTTGGCATGCAAGTCAATGTCCGTCGCTTGCCCGCCCAGCCCGGACATCCACGGCTGGTGAATCAGAATGCGCGCGTTCGGCAGCGCAAAACGCTTCTTCGGCGAACCGCCGGCCAGCAGCACCGCGGCAATCGACGCCGCCTGTCCCACGCAGGTGGTCACCACGTCCGGCTTCACGAATTGCATCGTGTCGTAAATCGCAAAACCTGCCGTGATCGAACCGCCTGGCGAATTGATGTATAGCTGAATATCTTTTTCCGGATCTTCGGCCTGCAAAAACAGCATCTGCGCGGTGGCCAGGTTCGCGACGTGGTCATCGATCGGCGTGCCGATGAAAATAATGTGCTCTTTCAGCAGCCGCGAATAAATGTCATAGGCCCGCTCGCCCCGGCTGGTCTGTTCGACCACCATGGGTACAAGCGTGGTGCCGCGATATTCCGGTTCTTCGTAGTTTTTCATTTTGTTTTTTTTGACCGTTTTGTGGTCGCGAACGATACAGAAGAGATCGCCTGCCGCGCTTGCCAGCTGCCGGAAAGAAGCGGGAAGTTTGTCGTTCTATGCTTCCGCGGCTGCCGCTGTGGTGCTTACCCGAGCATTTTGCGCGAGCCAGTCGAGAGTTTTATCACTCCGCAACTTCGCTTTAATCCTATCGAGCGCTCCCTGCTTTGTCAAACGCGCGCGTAACGCTTCCGCCGATTCGTTACTATGCCCCGCGAGATGTTGCAGCTCGTGCTCCACCTCTTCTTCATTCACATCGATATTTTCCGCGCTGGCAATGCGGTCCACGATCAGTTCCGCCTTCACGTCGTCCTTGGCCCGCTCTTCATTCCGCTTGCGCAGCGATGCCCAGTCCACATTTACCGCCCGCGGATCCACGCCCTGTTGCGCCAGCGAGCGCACCACTCGCTCCAGGCGGATATCCATCTGATGTTCCACCAGCGAATGCGGCACCGGGAAGTCATGCAGCTTGACGATCTCCGTCAAAACTTTCTCGCGCAGCAAATCCTTGTGCTTGTGATCGCGTTGATGCTCCAGATTTTCGCGCACCCGCTTCGTCAACTCTTCGAACGTCGTCGTGTCGCTCACATCCTTCGCGAAATCGTCGTTCAACTCCGGCAGTTTTTTGTTCTTGATCCCCAGCACGTCCACCGAGTAGTGATACGTCTTGCCCGACAGCTTCGCGTCCGGATAATCCGCCGGATACGCCACGTCAAAATCCTTGTGGTCCCCGATATTCACGCCGCGTAAATTTTCGTTGAACGGCGCCATGGTCTCTTCCGCGCCGATGTGGCACAGCACGCTGTCCGCTTCCAGCGGTTCGCCGCCGCCCTCCGGCGTGCCCGAAAGTTTGAGCTGCACGTAATCGCCGTCCTCCACCGCGCGCCCTTCCACCGGAGCAAACGCCGCCGCGCGCTCGCGCATCTCTTCAATCGTTTTGGTGACGTCCGCGTCCGTAACCTCCATCTGCGGCATCTCCAGCTGCAAATCCTTGTATTTCCCCAGCTCAAACTCCGGCAATACTTCGAACACCGCCGTGAACTTCAGCGGCTGCCCGTCATTGAAATCCAGCTTCTCCACCTGCGGCTGCGACACCGGCGTCAGCTTCTGCTCCGCTACCGCCTGCTCCACGCGGCCCGGCACCAGCGTTTGCAGCACTTCGCCCTTGATGTCGTCCGCGAATTTTCGCCGGATCAGCGTCAACGGCGCCTTGCCCGGACGAAACCCTGGAATGCGCGCCACCTTGGCAAAATCTTTCGTCACCCGCTCCATCGCCTTCGTGACTTCCTCCGCCGGAATCTCCAGCGCCAGCTCCCGCCGGCAAGACGCCTCGTTTGAATCAGCGGCGGCCGCCGCGGCGTTTTCGCCCGCGCCTTCCGCGGTTTGTTCGGCGGCCTTTTCAGCGGCCTTTTCTGCAGTGCCTTCAGTCATGCGCGATGCCTTTCAAAGATCCTACGTCGAGTGTG
>DATCOK010000026.1:0-7767 GCA_036564765.1 Candidatus Acidiferrum sp.
TCGAAAGATTGACGCAAGCCGCCAGCCGCTGGTCCACGACCGCCCGCGCAATCTTTCGCGCCTCCGCTAATTTTCCGCACGTCACGAGCACGACGCGAAATTTGGTCTGCGCCATCCGTTCACTCCAGTCACAACAAAACGTCCACGATCCTCAAAACTCCGCCGCGTTTTGCGGCCGCTTAACGCGGGGGTTAGAATAACCCGCTATGACCTCTTGTCCGATCAAGTTTGGCACTTCCGGTTGGCGCGGCCTCATCGCCGATGATTTTACTTTCGCAAACGTGCGCCTCGCGGTCTCCGCCATCGCCGACCATGTCAATAGCAAAGCGCAACATCCCACCATCCTCGTCGGCTACGACCCGCGCTTCTACTCCGAGGAATTTTCGCAACTGGCCGTCGACATCCTCAATCAACACGGCATCCACACCCTGCTGTGCGACACCTTCACGCCCACTCCAGCCATCGCCTACGAAATCATGCGCCGCAACATCGACGGCGCCATCAATTTCACCGCCAGCCACAATCCCGCGCAATACCACGGCCTGAAGTTTTCTTCCGCTGATGCCGGCCCCGCTCTGCCGGAAGTCACCAAGGATATTGAAGCGCGCGTTGTGGAGATGCTCAGGAAGGACGGCGCCGCCGCCGCGAGCCCCGCCAAGAAATCCGGTGCCGCGAAAGGTTCGAACGAAATGGTCAACCTGCGCGACACTTATCTCGCACGTCTAGAGGAATTAGTGCGCTTTGACGTGTTGAAAAAATCCAAGGGCACGTTCGTCTTCGACGCGCTGCACGGCTGCGGCGCCGGCTATCTCGACAGGGTCCTCATGCGCAACGATGTCAGCGTGGAGGCCATGCGGCTCAACCGCGATTGCCTCTTCGATGGCACCGGACCGGATGTTTCCGAAACGAATCTCTCGCCGCTGCGCAAAAGAGTGACGGAGATCGGCGCCATCGCCGGCCTCGCCACCGACGGAGACGCCGACCGTTTTGGCATAGTCGACGCCGACGGCTCCTGGATTCAGCCGAATCACATTCTGGCGTTGCTCTACGACTACATCGTTGAAACGCGCAAGTGGAATATGGCCGCCGCGCGCAGTGTAGCCACCACCCAAATGATCGACGCGGTCGCCACAGCCCACGGGCAAACCACCCATCAGACTCCCGTCGGCTTCAAATACATCGGCCAACTGATCCGCGAAGATAAAATCGCCATGGGCGGCGAAGAAAGCGCGGGCCTCACCATCCGCGGCCACATTCCGGAAAAAGACGGAATCCTGGCGTGCCTGCTCGTAGCGGAAATGCTGGTGGCTCGTGGTCAGTCTATCAAACAACAGATTGCCGCGCTGTTCAGGAAACTCGGTCGCGAATTTTGGCCCGTGAGGGAAAACATGCATCTCAGCGCCGAACAAAAGGCGAATACAGTAAAGCGGGTTGCCAGTGACGCTTCGACACTACTTGGAAGAAAAATTGTTTCCGTGGACCGCACGGATGGCGCAAAGTTCGTGTTTGCAGACGGTTCGTGGATGCTGCTGCGACTCTCCGGCACCGAACCGCTGCTGCGCTTGTACGTGGAAGCCGAGAGCGCCGACGCTTCGGCCAAACTCGCAAGCGACGCTCAACACTGGGTCCTGGAAGGATCGTAACGGATGAAAACGCAGTTTTCGCAGTCGCTTCGCATCATGGCCGCGCAACATGGCGCCGCGCTCCTGGGGCTGTTTGTATCAGTGCTTCTACTTCACGATGTTTTTGGCGCGCACGGTTTTTTGGCGATGCAGCGCACCCAGAGCAACATTAAAAAGGTAAAAGCGGAAATTCAAACATTGAGCAAAGAGAACACCGCCCTTGAACAGGTAGTCAAGGATCTGCAGAGCGATCCCCGTGCCATCGAAAAAATCGCGCGTGAAGAATTAATTCTTGCCAAGCCCGGCGAAATCATCATTAAGATTCCGCAATCGCAGTGGCTGCCGCAAGCCCTCGTCACCAAGCCCTGATTTTTTCACTCACTCAAACCTGAGCGGTACTCGGCGTAGCCATCGCACCTAGCCCGGACGTCGCGCGCTGCTTGCTCCTCGTTCGCCACACTGACAACCACAGCATCGCGAGAAAGATTACCACCATGCCTGCGGTGGCCAGTGGAATGTTGCTTCGCCCTTTCGGCAAAATCGACAGCCGCCCGTAGACGAATTCAATGTGCGCCCAGTAAACCAGCAGCGAGGTCTTACCGAATTGCGTGCATAAACTAAAACCGCGCGCTCCAGATCCCCAACGGCACCAGACAAACACCGCAAACGTGAGCAGCAACAAAATTCCACAGCGCATCAGGAAAAAATTGGGACTGCTGTGCCAGTAGTCATACACCGCATAGATGTGCACGCGCGAATAGTCCCACCACAGCGACAACGCGCACGCTACCGCGCCGACTCCCGCAACGGCGGTCAACTCCGCCGGTTCATTGCGTTGAGCGCGCTTGGTGAACAGGAACCAGCCAAAGGCCAGCCCCACGAACGCAAAACCGCACCACGGAAAAATCGAAAAAATCCACGGCTTCGGCGCGTCGTAGGTATGCACGCCATTGATGTAGGACTCCAGCATCCAGGGTAGAAAGCGCGGCCGGTGTGTCGTCCATAGTGGCGGCGTAACCAGCGCAATCAACGCCGCAATCCCCAGCGCAAGGCCAATGGCAATGCTGCTTGGTGGGCGGTAGCCGATTGCCGGCTCGCGCGTTGTCCACCAAAACAGCGCCATTAACAGAATCGAAATTCCCAGGATATTCAGAACATCGACGCGCAGGATGTCGGTCCAGGGCGACTTGGGAAATCCCAGCACAAATTCCTGCACGCGCAGCAAAAACCCAAAACCCAGGATTTCCCCGCCCCGCCGCACGGCGGTCTTGAAAATCTCCCTTCGTGGTGCGTTCTTTTTCTGTAGCCCCTCGGTCACCAGCGCAAAAGAAACGCCGCAGAGAAACAAAAAAATCGGCGCGGCCATCGTCGACGTTTCCTGCGACCAGCGGTACAACCAGGTTTTGCGAGCCTCGGGATTCAGCCATGAGTCGTAGCAGTGCGCCTGAATCATCAGCACGCACGCGAATCCGCGCATCCAGTCGATATACGCGAGTCTTTTCACCGGCGCGGCAGGAGCGGCGCTCATCTCTTCGCTAATGGCTTTCTATGCGCAGTGAACGGAATGCTTACTCGCAGTTTATTCGTTCCGTAGCTCAAGGCGGATGACACTTGCAGATTGTAACGTGTGAGGGGCCGACTAGCGGCTCACCACGCCGCTCAACGGACTGGAAGCCGAAGCGTACAACCGCTTGGGCATGCGCCCCGCGAGATACGCTTTTCGGCCGGCAATCGTCGCGTCGCGCATCGCTTCCGCCATGAGCACGGAATCCTGCGCCTCCGCAATCGCGGTATTCATCAATAACCCATCCGCGCCCAGCTCCATCGCGAACGCCGCGTCCGACGCAGTCCCAACTCCGGCGTCGACAATCATCGGCACTTCCGTGATGCGCTCGCGCAAAATCCGTAGGTTGGCGGGGTTCTGGATTCCCATGCCAGACCCGATCGGCGCGGCCAGCGGCATCACCGCCGCGGCGCCCGCATCGATCAACTTCCGCGCCACAATCAGGTCGTCGTTGGTGTAAGGCAGCACCACGAATCCCTCTTTCACCAGCACGCGCGTCGCTTCGATCAATTGCTCGGTGTCGGGAAAAAGCGTCTGCTGGTCGCCGATCACTTCCAGCTTGACCCAATTCGACAATCCTACTTCGCGTCCCAGCCGCGCTGTGCGAATCGCCTCTTCCGCCGTGTAGCAGGCCGCGGTATTCGGCAAAATAAACATCTTCTCGCGATCGATGTAATCAAGCAGCGACTCTTTCGATTTGTCCGTAAGATTCACGCGCCGCACCGCGACCGTAACCATGTCTGCGCCCGAGGCCGCATGCGCGCGACCCATTTCCTGGAAGCTGCGGTACTTCCCTGTTCCGACGATGAGCCGCGACTGAAATGCACGGCCGGCAATGACCAGCTGATCAGACATTGGAACTCCAGACTCGATTTTAATCTCGCGGGGGGCGCGCGGCAAATTTCTTGAGGAGCGCTCGGCGCTTGAGAGAGCGCGAACCGCCTAATTCTGCAACATCGGCCGCGGCTCAGCGGTATCGCTGTACAGTTCGTCGATAATTCTACGGTAGTGCTGCTCCACGATGCGGCGCTTCAGTTTCAGCGTGAACGTCAGGCTGCCATTGTCGAAGGTAAAATCTTCCGGCAGCAGCGCGAACCGCTTGATCGATTCGTACTGCGCCAGGTGCGGTGTCAAGCGCTGCACTTCCGATTCAATCAAGGAGTGCACCCATGGATCAGCAGCCATCTCCGCATTCGAACCAATTTTCCTGCCCTCTTCCGCGGCCTTCGCCGAAATGGTCATCGCGTTGGGCACCAGCAGCGCCACCACGTACTTCCGCGCGTCGCCCACCACCATGGCGTTCAGCAAGTAGGGGCTGCTCTTCAGCAAATTTTCAATCGGCTGCGGCGCCACGAATTTTCCCGCCGCCGTCTTAATCAAATCTTTTTTGCGGTCGGTAATAAACAAATAGCCGTCAGCATCGAGATACCCAATATCACCGGTGCTGAACCACCCATCCGCGCTCAGCACCTCGCGCGTCGCCTCGGGATTCTTGTAATACCCCGGCATCACGCACGGCCCGCGCGCCAGAATTTCACCGTCCGCCCCGATCTTCAATTCCACATTAGGAATGGCTTTGCCCGAACTCCCCGGCCGATTTTTCGGATAGTTCGAGGTCAACACCGGCGACGTTTCCGTCAATCCATAACCCTGATAAATCGGAATTCCCACCGCCCAGAAAAATTCCGTCAATTCCTGCGACAGCGGTGCGCCGCCGGAGAGCACTGTTCGCAATCGTCCACCGGTGGCCGCCCGAATCTTCGAAAAGACCAGCGCATCCGCGAGCTTCCATTGCGCGCGCACACTAAGAGGCGCTGCCTGCACCCCGCACCGCCATTTCGCGGAGCGACTCGCCACCCGCATGCCCCAATCAAACAGCATGCGCTTAATCCCCTGGGCCCTGCTTCCCTGCTCCACGATGCGCGTATACATCTTTTCAAACACCCGCGGCACCGCGGCCATGGTCGTCGGGCGCAACTCCAGCATGGCTTGCGACACCTGCTCAACCGCCTCCACGTATGCCACCGTGACCCCATGAAACAGGAACGAATAATCGATCATTCGCCCGTACACGTGCGCCAGCGGCAAAAACGATAGCGCCAGATCCGTCGTCGAATTCAGCCGAATCTCCTTGTGCGTGTCCGTAACGTTCGAACAAAAATTATTGTGCGTCAGCATCACGCCCTTGGGTTCGCCGGTGGTTCCCGAGGTATAAATCAGCGACGACAATTGACCCGGCAGCACCTGCGCGGCACGCATGCGATAGGAAGCGATGTCAGTTCCGCCTGCGCCGGCGATGAGCGTCTCGTATCGCAAGCACTCTGCAGGCAACTCGGGCTCCGCGTCGGCGGCAATGATGTGCTCCGCCTGCGCCAGCTCCGCGCGGCACTTGAGTAATTTGCGGAGCTGCTCGACGCCCGAGACAAAAACGATTTTTGCTTCCGAATGATTGAGGATGTACGTCATCCGCTGCGGCGATTCGTTGAAGTACACCGGCACGCTTACGCCGCCCGCCCCGGTGATGGCAAAGTCCGCGGTGTGCCACTCGGGCCGATTCGCCGAAAAAATCCCCACACGGTCGCCCGATTTCACTCCCAGTTCGACCAGCGCACTCGACAATCCGGCTACACGCCGCAGAAATTCCGCGGAAGCAATCGCTTCCCAGCGGTCTCCTCGCCGAAACATTTGCGCACGTGGATTGGGAAAACGGTCGATGGCATTCAGGAATCGGGAGGGAAGGGTGCCGTAATTCATGCCAATTTCGACTTTACTCCAGGCCCCTCTGGCAACGCAATTCCGCGCTCAGGCGGTGATTCCTGATAAAACAGAGCACCCGGTCCGCCAAGTGCGGCCAGGATGCAAACACCCTCACGCTACGTTACTATGAGCGCTGAGACCTCTTATGACGCGTATCGATTCGCAAACTGACGTGCTCTCTCCGCTGAGCAAAGGCCCGTTCAAAGCGCCGCGCGGCACTGAACTCTCCTGCAAGGGCTGGCAGCAGGAAGCTGCCCTCCGCATGCTGCTCAACAATCTCGATCCCGAAGTCGCCGAGAAACCTGATGATCTGGTGGTATATGGCGGCACCGGTAAAGCCGCGCGCAACTGGGAATGCTTTCACGCCATCGTCAAATCGCTCAAAGCTCTTGAATCCGACGAAACGCTTCTCGTGCAATCCGGTAAGCCCGTCGCCGTTTTTCGCACCCACGATTACGCGCCCCGCGTGCTGATCTGCAACTCGAATCTTGTCGGCCACTGGAACAATTGGGATCGTTTCAACGCCCTCGATCGCGCCGGCTTGATGATGTACGGCCAGATGACCGCCGGCAGCTGGATCTACATCGGCACCCAGGGAATTCTGCAGGGCACCTACGAAACGTTCGCCGCCGTCGCGGCCAAACATTTTGGCCGCGACCTCGCCGGGAAACTGGTGGTCACCGGCGGCATGGGTGGAATGGGCGGAGCCCAACCTCTCGCCGCCACCATGAACGGCGCGGCTTTTCTCGGAATCGATGTGGACCCCGAGCGCATCAAGCGCCGCGTAAAGACCGGCTATTGCGATGTGATGGTCACCAATCTCGACGAAGCGCTGCGCATCCTGAAAAATGCCGTGCGTAAGCGCGAAGCCACTTCCGTCGGCCTGGTCGGAAATTGCGCCGACATCATTCCCGAGCTCGCCCGCCGCGGCGTAGTTCCCGACGTCTTGACCGACCAAACCAGCGCGCACGATCCACTGAATGGCTACGTCCCGAACGGCATGACGTTGCAAGCCGCCATTGAGCTGCGCAATGCCAATCCCGACGAGTACCAAAACAGGTCTATGGCCGCCATGGCCGCGCACGTCCAAGGGATGCTCGACCTACAAAAACTCGGCTCCATCACCTTCGACTACGGCAACAACATCCGCACCTTCGCCTTCGAAAGGGGCCTCAAAAATGCCTACGATTTTCCCGGTTTCGTGCCCGCCTACATCCGGCCGCTGTTCTGCGAAGGCAAAGGCCCCTTCCGCTGGGCCGCGCTTTCCGGCGAGCCGTCGGACATCGCACGCACCGATCAGCTGGTGCTCGAAATGTTTCCGCACGACGAGCACTTGAGCCGTTGGATCAAGCTCGCGCAAAAGCGCGTGCGCTTCCAGGGCCTGCCCTCGCGCATCTGCTGGCTGGGCTACAAAGAACGCGACAAGTTCGGCCTCGCTCTCAACGATCTGGTCGCGCGCGGCGAACTGAAAGCCCCCATCGTCATCGGCCGCGATCATCTCGACTGCGGCTCGGTGGCCTCTCCCTATCGCGAAACTGAGTCGATGCTTGACGGCTCCGACGCTGTAGCCGATTGGCCGCTGCTCAATGCCCTGCTCAACACCGCGAGCGGCGCCTCGTGGGTCTCTATCCACAATGGCGGGGGCGTAGGCATCGGCTACTCCCAGCACTCTGGGCAAGTCACCGTCGCCGACGGGACCAAGGAAATGGCCCAGCGCATTGAGCGCGTCTTGACCAACGACCCCGGCATCGGCGTGGCCCGCCACGTGGACGCGGGCTACCCCGACGCTATCGCCTTCGCGAAGAAGACCGGTCTGAACGTCCC
>DATCOK010000027.1:0-2459 GCA_036564765.1 Candidatus Acidiferrum sp.
CTCCGGTACTCGTGGCCTCCAGCGCGCCGTGAAAGCGTTTATCCAGCGACATTCGGCCCACCCCAGCCTTCTCGGCCTCCGCGTTGTCGGCCTTCTGCGGATTTACTTTCACTTCGAACTCCCCACTCACCGTTGTCGCCATGGCCCTCCGCCCTCAGTCCTCTAAATTCAGTTTTTAACTTTGCCCCGGTAGCCGCGCGCTTCCCGCGCCGAGAATTCTCTTGTTCTTCTTTTCTTGCACAAACACCACCACGCGCAGATTTTCACGCCTCCACGCCCGCTCCACCTTGACCGTCTCCTCGCTCGAAAACGCCGCATCCTTCACCGTGCCAATCTTCCACAATTTGCGCACCACCGCGGCGTGATGCAAATCCTGCCCGGAGTTTTCTCCTCCGCGCACATTCGAATGCAAACCCGTCTCCGTAATGGCCATCCAGATCTCCGCCGCCCCGCCATCTCGCGAACTCAAATCGCCAAGCGCTCCGACGCTAACGCGGAATTTCTCACCACCACCCACGGGCGCGATGGTAACCTCGACCTTCTTCCGACCCGCCGACTGCTCGATCACGCCGCGCGCCTGTCCCGCGCGGCTTCCGACAAACTGCTCGCGCCCATCCACCACCATCTGCGGCGTGTACGGATTTTCGTTGCCCAGCACCGCCGCATACTCCCGCTGCCGCAGCGTCGCCGCATCCGAAGAAAACGGATCAAACCACCCGCCGCCATTCCAATAATCCACGTGCTCTTCGAGCGCAATCACCTCAGCGCCAACCACCGCCTGCTCCGCCTCCAGCTTTGCCAATAACGCATCCGCCGGCGGGCAACTCGAGCAACCTTCCGAAGTGAACAGCTCCACAACCACCGGAACATTGCCCGAATGTCCGTTTGCCTGGTGAAGCCCACCAGCGTCTTGCGCGGCCGTCCGGCCAATCAGCAGGAGCGCCGTCAGGCTGGCTACAAGTCCCAAAACCATGATTCCTGTTTTTAGTCTCACGCAGAATCACCTCGTCTGCTTTACGTCGCTTTCTCCTCAGGTGGATGTAGGCTTGCCTCGGTCTCTCCCGCCAATCGTCAAGTTTCGTCGAAAGCAGTATCGTACTGCCATCCGTCTATCAGGTTGGCCGTCTCCGCTTGCCATTAAGCGCAGGCCATAAAAATGCGAGGGTCGCGACATGAGCATCGCCACGCTCCTGGAAAATTTCCTCCACGATACCGCCTATGCCTTTCGTATTTTACGCCGTAGCCCGGGTTTCACCGCTACCGCCATTCTCGCGCTTGCCCTCGGCATAGGGGCGAACACCGCGATATTTACGGTCGTCAATTCCGTCCTCCTGCAGCCGCTCGACTATCCGGAGCCCGATCGCCTTGTGCAACTGGAACTGAGTTCGCCGCGGGGAAACGCCAACATCGCTTCCATTCCGAAATACATTGTCTGGAAGGCGCAAACCCAGGTCTTCGCGGATGTCGCCGCGTATGACGTCGGCGGACCCGGCATGAATCTTACCGGAGATGGACTGCCCGAGCAGTTGAAGGGCATTAACGTTTCCGCCAGTTATTTTCGAGTATTTGGCGTGCCTTTCGCGGTTGGCAGGCCCTTTTCGGATGAAGAGGACCGGCCCGGCGGCCCTAAGCTCGCAGTTCTCAGTAATAGCCTGTGGCATAACCGTTTTGGCGCGGACCCCGGTGTCACCGGCAAACAGTTGGAGCTTGGTGGCGAATCCTACCAGGTCGCGGGCGTGGCCGGCCCATCCTTCTCCGCTGATCCGCCAGTGGACATTTACTTGCCTCTGCAAGCCGATCCCAACAGCACCAACGGCGCTCACTACCTGCGCGCCACCGCGCGACTGAAACCTGGAGTCACCCTGGAGATGGCCAAGGCACAGATGAAGCTTGCGGCCGCGGAATTTGAGCGAAAATTTCCCAACTCCCTCGGTCCGCAAGGCGGCTTCACCGCCGAGCCACTGCGCGACACCGTAGTGGGCGACGTACGAAAAGCCCTGCTCGTTCTGCTGGGCGCGGTGACCTTCGTGCTGCTCATCGCCTGCGCCAACGTTGCCAACCTACTGCTTGCCCGGGCCACTCTTCGCCGGCGCGAAATTGCCATCCGTTCCTCCATCGGTGCGGGACGCGGCCGCATTATCCGCCAATTGCTTACCGAAAGCGTGCTGCTATCCCTGGCTGGTGGCGCGCTCGGACTGCTCATTGGCTACGTCGGCGTGCGCGCTCTGCTCACCCTCAACCCGGGCAACATTCCTCGCATCGGCGCGCACGGCTCCCTGGTACTGCTCGACGGGCGCGTGCTTCTCTTTACCCTGGCCATTTCTTTTCTCACCGGCATAGTCCTCGGCCTCATTCCCGCTTTCAACGCTTCCCCCACCGACCTCAATGCCACTCTAAAAGAAAGTGGACTGCGCTCCGGTTCCGGGTTGCGGCAGAACAAGGCCCGGTCTCTTCTGGTT
>DATCOK010000028.1:0-6824 GCA_036564765.1 Candidatus Acidiferrum sp.
ATTCGAACCTCCGTAGCCCGCAAGGAGCGGCAGATTTACAGTCTGCTGGTTTTAGCCACTCACCCACCCGTCCGGAAAGATCGTGGCATTTCACGCTGGCCGTAACTTTCCTGTTGCTGTCGCCGGGCGCTATGACGAACATTTTCCAGCTACTTTGTTAGCCGGGTTACCTTCTGCAGAACTTGCGGAAATCAATGTGAAGTAAAAACACAAAAAGAGCTCGTGTCAGAAGACACCAGCCCGTTGATTTTTACTGCCAGGATTCGCTCCGCCTCATTCCCCGAAAAACCCCTGCAACTTCATGGTGGAGCTGGCGGAGGGAATTGAACCCCCGACCCTCTGATTACAAATCAGATGCTCTACCAGCTGAGCTACGCCAGCACGCTCAAACCGGGTAAGAATAGCAGAACCCTGTAGAGGATTGCAAGCGCGGTTCAAGCACGCCGGGGGCCACCACTGTGGAAAAGCTTCCCACCGATGGCGTGTTACCAACTGTACCACGAATCCTGCTGCCTGGCTCTTGAGTTACAATCGGCCCGCATGTCCAACAAAACGAAACTGCTCAGTGCCCTGGCGGCGGTAATTCTGGGCGGCATCCTGGTGTATTTCCTGCTGTTTCGTCATGGCTTGGCCGATCGCGAGGCGCTCCTTTCTTCGATGCCCGCCGATGCTCAATCTGTACTCTTTGTCGACCTCGCCAGCCTGCGTGGCGCGCCCTTTTTCGCTGAACTTCTCGCCTGGGCGCCTAAGCCGGAAGCCGATCCCGGCTATGAACAGTTCCGCCGCGAGACCGGCTTCGATTACGAAAAAGATCTGGATCGCGTGGCAGTCGCCTTCGAGCGGCAAGGCGCTTCGCAAACTTTTTATGCTGTGATGGCCGGCCGGTTCGACCGCAAAAAAATAATCGCCTACGCCGCCAAGTCCGGAACCGCCGCGAAATTAAACGGTCGCGATGTTTTTTCCGTGCCAGTTAATGGCGGCGCGCAACACCTTTTACTCATGTTCCTGAGCAACGATCTCGTCGCGCTCACCAACGGAAACGACCTGCGGCCTCTGCTGGAAAAATCCTCTACCTCTGAAAACGCTGACTGGCACACGCGTTTTGCACGCGTGGCCGGCTCGCCGCTCTTTCTCGTCGTCCACAACGACGGCATTCATGAAGCCCTCGCCGCGCCAATTTCTCAGGACAGCTTGGCGCAACGTGCTGCCGGCGGTTTTACGTCGCCGCAACTGTCTTCTCTCTTGCGGCAGCTGCAATGGATTACTGTCGCCGGAAAACCCGAGAGTGACCACCTGCGTATCGTGGCCGAAGGCGAAAGCTCCGACGAAACCAACATTCACCAGCTCACCGAACTCTTAAACGGCGTCACTCTGCTCGCCAGCGCCGGGCTCAACAATCCCAAAACCCGCCAGCAACTTCCCGCCGCCACTCGCGACTCTTATCGCGACTTGCTCAAAAGCATAGACGTTTCCCGCGTCGATCGCGGCGAAACCAAGTCCGTCCGCCTCATGTTCGAACTCTCCCCGCAACTCCTCAAAGCCGCCCAAACTGCCTTTCCTTCGCCGCCACCGGCGTCGACCACTCCGCCGACAAACAAACACACCCCGTAAGCCTCTCCAAGTACAGGTGCGGCACCTGTGCTTTTGTATCGTTGTAGTCATCATACCCAAATAGTATAACGAACGAGTTCCCGGAGAGCGCAGTTGAGATCAAAGAGGGCTAGGTCTCAAACCGGAGTATCCAGACTGAACGAATCGCTCCCGGAGTCCGCTGCGGATCCTCCAGTGGGCCGGCGTTTGAGACGTTTCCCTGTTATTCATGGAGATATACACTCTGTGGGCAGAGTTCAGACCTTGCACATAACAAAGGACTTAAAGAATGGCGGGCATTCCTTGATATCTCCTTTATAGTGAATAGTCTACGCACTCTTGCGGTTACTGGCGAGGCACAATGAGGCAGCTAAGCCTCGCTTATATAGCAACTTATGAACTCTTGGTCGAAAATGGAGGGGGGTAGGGTAGGTCGATGAACTAAAAGCCTGAATGGAAAGCTGACAACTCGATTTTGAGTGAGTCTCTATAACTCCAGTGGTTTCAATGGAACGACCTGCGAGGCAACCAGCAGTTGGCCCAGGAATGTGAATCCTGTCGGCCGGCGGTTCAGGGCCTCCTCCGCAGACAGCCGAACCAAATCGGGGTTGTTGTTTTCTTGTGAAACATGAGCCAACACCAGGTAGCGTGCCCGGCCATCGAACCCCTCCGGGTCGCACAAATATTCGCTGACCGCATGGTTCGACAGGTGGCCCGTGCGGCTCAGCACCCGTTGCTTCACCACCCAGGGATACGGCCCGACTTTCAGCATGTCGAGGTCGTGGTTGGACTCGAGCAGCAAGCAATCGGAGTCGCGCAGATGTACTTTGACCAGCTCGGGCATGTAGCCCAGGTCGGTCACCAGCGCCATCTTGGCGCCTTGGCTACGGAACGTAAACCCGACGGGATCGACGGCGTCGTGAGGAATCGCGAAGGCGTGCACTTCGATGTCGCCCACCATGAAGCGCTGCCCGGCGTGAATGGTTTCAATGCCGGCGATGCGTTTGCCAAAGGTCTCCGGCAGGCAGCGCCGCAGCGAATCGAGTGTGGGCTCGGTCACGTACAGCGGAGCTTTCCACAACGAAAGCATCTGCGGCAGACCGTTGCAGTGGTCGGCGTGTTCGTGAGTGATTAGGATTCCGTCGAGATGGTCGACGGTAAGATCCACGGCGGCAAGACGCGCCAGCGTTTCGCGCTTGCCCAATCCCGCGTCAATGAGGAGTCGGGTGCGCCCGGTCTCGAGCAGTGTCAGATTGCCCGAGCTGCCAGACGCCAGGATGGATACCCGCAAGCCGATCGATGCTCTCCAAAAAGCTCAGCGAAACAAGAGCGAAAGCTGATTTTTGAGCATCATCGCAGAGAGCAAGCAGCGCGTCAACGATTTCTGCACGGAAACCGCGGAAACCGCATGCTTGCGCTACTGGTCGCTCGTGGCGGCACCAGTCGTGCCGCGTCGGCCGTGTTCGTCAGCAACTGAGACGCGAACGGTTCAGTTTGAAACCGTTCAGGTTGCCGAGGACCGTTACGGCGGTGTCTTCCGGGCGGAAATGTTTCTGGGCCAGGGCTTGAATTTGCTCGCGGGTTACCGCTTCGATGGAGGCCAGTATTTCGTCCAACGAAAAAAATCTTCCAAAATACAGTTCCTGGCGCGCCAGGTTGGACATGCGCGCGCTGGTCGATTCGAGCGACAGCATCAGCGAACCCTTCAGATGATTCTTCGAGCGCGTCAACTCTTCTTCCGTCACCGGAGCATCTTTCATAGCGCGAAATTCGCGGACGATCAGATCCAGCACCTGTCCGACCGTTTCCTTCGCCGAACCGGCGTACACCGTCAGCATGCCCGCATCCGAATAGGGCGTCAGTTCGCTGAATACCGCATAGGCCAGCCCGCGCTTCTCGCGAATATTCTGAAACAGCCGCGAAGACATGCCCCCGCCCAGGAGATTGTTCATCACCGCCACGCCAAAGCGATCGGCATGCCCGAGCGGCACGGAAGGCACGCCAACACACAGATGCACCTGCTCCAGATCGCGCTTTTTTTCAACGTGAATGGGCGCGCCCGTTTTTGGTGCGGTGTGCTTGGGTTGCTTGCCGCTCGGCTGCAAATCGCCGAACTCGCGTTCCACCAGATCGAGCACCTGCTGGTGGGTGACGTTGCCCGCCGCGGTGATGACCAAATGATCCGGAGCAAACCACTTCGCAAATCGACTCTTCAGCGTTTTACGCGTGAAGTTTTTTACCGTTTCGGGTGTGCCCAGAATGGGCCGGCCCAGCGCGTGCTTGGGCCAGAAGCCGCTTGTGAAAACTTCATGCAACAGGTATTCCGGATTGTCCAGGTCCATCTTGATCTCTTCGAGGATGACCTGCTGCTCCTTTTTGACGTCTTCGGAATCGAAATTGGGACGGAGGATCAGATCGGCGATGACATCGAAGGCGATGGGCAAATGCTCGTCGAGCACTTTGGCATTGAAGCAGATCTGTTCCTTGGAAGTGAAAGCGTCGAGCATGCCGCCGACGGAATCCATTTCGCGGGCGATAGCTTCGGCGGAACGGCGCTCCGTGCCTTTAAAAACCATGTGCTCGATGAAATGGGCGAGGCCGTTTTCCTCGAGAGATTCGCGGCGGGAACCGTTGCGCACCCACACGCCGATGGAAACGGAGCGCACGTGGGACATGGTTTCGGTGATGACCACCAAACCATTGGGCAAGACATGCTTTTTAATGTCGCGCGCTTCCGTGGGCATGTACGGATTGTGACACAAGCAGAAAACCGTGGCGAACGTGGTGACGGCGGCAGTGCCGAAACTCTTGCGGCCAAAGAAAGTCTTGTGAGGAAAAGGAAAAGACGCCCTAGAGCAGTTTTTCCGCGGGATTCAGTTCGCCGTACTCACTGGTGTAGAACAGCGGAACGTCGGAGTAGGTGCCTTTGTCGCGCACATAGACTTCGCAACTGTCGAAGGGTTTGGAGTAGACGTGAATGCTGACGGCGCGCTGCTTGAACTCCGCGTCGTTGATGACTTCATGCACCGGTTCCATGGGGTTGACGTAAGCGGGATGCGCGGCGTCCATGTGGTAAATGTCCGTGGGCACGATGTCACAGGTGCCGTGGGCGGGGTCGCGATGCTCGACGCGAAAATTCTGCACGCGGAGCCGGCCGATGGGCACGGACATCCAGCAATTCTGGTCGCGATGATTGTGCACGCGACTGTGCTGGCCGATTTCCCAGCAGACGGTCATGCACTCGAAGACGTCATTCTTGAAAATGAGATTGCGGGTGTAGTTGCCTTTGGAGAAGTAGCAGTAACGCTCGAGCGAGTCCGGACGCACGGAGTGCTGCAAAACGTAATTCTGTACATTGGCGAGGGTGAATTCGCGTTCGGGGATGGCCGCCAGGCCTTTCACCCATTCGTGGATGCCGAGTTTTTCGGTTGCTACGTTGCTGCCGCTTGTTGAGCCGGCCATGGATTCCTCCAGCGCAGTGCAGGGCGGGGACGCGCGCGCCAGTTCTAAATTATACCGGGATTTGGCGCGACGGGATGCGGATAACGCAGCGCCGAGAAGCCGCTTGCCGCGGAACGAGGTATTCTTGTAACGATATTGAAATCGATGGCCACGGAGCAAACTACGGAACTGCTGGGGAAAACGCGCGAAGAGTTGCGCGCACTGTGCGTGTCGCTAGGCGAACCGGCCTATCGCGGCGACCAGATTTATACCGCGCTCTACGCGGAACGAAAATTCGATCTCGGGGAAGCGACCAACCTGCCCGCCGCGTTGCGTGAAAAGTTGCAGGCCAACTCCGCAGTGAAATTGCCAGTGGTGAAGAGACGGTTTCACTCCGCGGACGGCTCGATCCGGTATCTTTTTGAACTTTCGTCCGGAAGCACTAAAGAAACGCAGCGGCCGGCTTCGGTGGAAGCAGTGTTTATGCCGAGCGAAGGGCGGCAAACGCTGTGCATTTCGACGCAAGCGGGATGCGCGGTGAACTGCCAGTTCTGCTTGACGGCCAAGCTGGGATTGATTCGCAACCTGACCGCGGGAGAAATTCTGGCGCAGGTGCTGATAGCTCTGGAAGAAAACAAGGAAGCGCTCACGCCGCACACCAACGTTGTGTTTATGGGACAGGGCGAACCGCTGCTGAATTTTGACGCGGTGATGACCGCCAGCACGATATTGCAGGATCAGAAGGGCGTGAGCATTCCATCGAAACGCATCACCATTTCGACCAGCGGGATCGTTCCGGGAATCGAGCGGTTGGCGGAAGAGGAGATCCGGCCGAAATTGGCAATCTCATTGAACGCTTCCAACAATGAACAACGCGACGCGATTATGCCGATCAATCGTAAGTATCCGCTGGAACGCTTACTCGAGGCGTGCCGAAAGTTCCCACTGCGGACGTGGGAATTCCTGATGTTTGAGTACGTGATGCTTGGCGGAATCAACGATGCACCGGAGGATGCCAAGCGGGTAGTGAAACTGCTTGCGGGACTGAAAGCCAAAGTGAATTTGATTCCGTGGAACCCGGGCGATTTGCCGTTTCGCGAATCGACGGAAGAGTCGATTCTGGACTTTCAGACAATCCTGATGGAACGCGGCATCGCAACATTCATCCGGCGTTCGCGGGGACGCGATGTGATGGCCGCTTGCGGGCAATTGGCGTTGCTGGACAGCGCGGATCATGCGAGTTCGGCGCTGGTGAGGTTGTAGAGGGACTTTTTTGTAAATCAGATTCGGACCGAATGTTCCCGTTCGGATCAATCTGGGCGGATGCCGATCATGGCCATCATGCGGCCGCTTTCGGCGCCATCTTTCCGATAGCTGAACAGCAGATCGCGGCGGCATGCGGTACACAAATCACTCACAAAAATATTTTGGGCGGTGACACCGGAGTCGAGCAGTTGCGCGCGATTGGCCTGGCGCAGATCGAGGCGGACGTTTTTGGGCGGAGGCTGGTGGCCCGGCGGAAATTGGTTGAGCCACTGCAGCGGATTAGGCTCATCGCCGGTGCGCAATTCATCGAACCAATCGGGCGCTCGCGGGAACTGCGAATGAAAAGCCGCAGCCACTTCAGTGCCGACTTCATAACAGCAACCGCCGATGGCGGGCCCTATGGCGGCCAGCAGATCGATGGCGCGGGTGCCAAATTCCATTTCCATGCGGCCAATGGTTTTCTGGACGATGCGTTGCAGCGTACCGCGCCAACCGGCGTGCACGGCAGCGACAGCGCGGTTCACAGA
>DATCOK010000029.1:0-7171 GCA_036564765.1 Candidatus Acidiferrum sp.
CCTGGGGTTGGCGTGCCATGTTTTGGGCTGGCCTGGTTCCCGGCGCAATCACCATGCTGGTGGCCTACAAATCTCCTGAGTCGGAAGCCTGGAAGCAGCATCGCGTTCCGAGCGTCAGCGGCATTGTCAAAGTGCTATGGGCGCACCGGGGCAGCTTTGCCTACCTGGTATTGATGCTCACCCTGATGATTTTTCTTTCGCACGGCACGCAGGACCTCTACCCTGATTTCCTCAAGACCGCCCATCACGTGACGCCCAACACCGTCGCCTATCTCGCCATGTTCTATAACGTCGGCGCGTTGCTAGGCACCGTTTCCGTCGGCCACATTTCCGAGCGCCTCGGCCGCCGCAAAAGCATCATCTGCTCCTTGAGCTTGTGCGCGCTGGTGATTCCGCTCTGGGCTTTTGGCCAATCGCTCACTGTCCTTGCTCTCGGCGCGTTTCTGATGCAGGTCGGCGTGCAAGGCGCGTGGGGTGTAGTGCCCGCGCATCTCAACGAACTTTCACCGGATGCGGTGCGTAGTTTATTTCCTGGGTTCGTCTATCAACTCGGCGTGCTGTTCGGTTCGCCCACCAACACCATCGAATACGCTCTGCGCGACCGCGTTGGTTATCAGTGGGCGCTGACGCTGTTCGAAGCATGCACCATTGTGGCTCTCGTCCTAGTTTTCGCCCTCGGACCAGAACGCAAAGGACGCAGCTTCCTCCGCCAGCCCGCCGAATCTCCGGTCCGCGACGCCGCATGAAGTTGTGCGTCGGAATTAGAAGGCGCGTGCACCCGCTGTTCCCCTGGCAGCGTCCAACCTTAGCGCCGAGAACCCCAAGCCCTGCCTGGAAGTCTCGCCGCATCGAGGATGTGGGCAGATGCTATTACGCCCGGGATCGCTCTAGAACTGGTTAACTAAACTAATCGAACGGTACACATTCGAGATAAAAGAAACTTAATACAGAATTAAGCGCCTGTAGACGTATTATTCGGGGCAGTAAAACCGCAAGCTTAATCGTCACGATCGCTGCCAGTAGGCTGCACGGAATGCTCCGATCAGGAAAATAACGCAGGATTCGAAGTTATCGTTAAGAGTGGATGGAGTTCATGGGATTTTCTTGCGCAAAATTTGTAAATAAATCGGCGGCTTTGCTGCTGTTGGCGGCCTGGACTCCTGCGGCACACGCGCAGTCGGAGCAGCAGGCTCAGGAAGCCGCCCCGGCCGCCACCCCACCTCCAGAGCAGCGGCCGCAGGAAGTTCCGCCGCAACCGCAACCCGTGACCGTGGTCCCTCAAGGCGTTGCCCAACAGGGCAACAGCCAGACCATTCGCTTGACCTTCAAAGACGCACTCGATCTCGCCCACAAAAATGCGACGCAGTTCACCGCCGCGGTAACGACCGCAGGAATCGCGCGACAAGATGCCGCCCAGGCGCGCAATATGCTGTTGCCCTCCGTCAACTACAACAACTCCTACATCTACACGCAAAGCAGCGGTTCGCTGCCTTCCGTCGTGACTGGCGCCCCTCCCGTGGTCTTCATCGCCAATAACTCGGTTCACGTATATCTGAGCCAGGGCAACGTGCACGAGTCCGTCGATATCGCCGCGCTCGCCAACTGGCGAAAGGCATCGGCCGCCGCCGCGGTGGCCCGCGCGCAACAAGAAATTGCCGCGCGAGGACTGGTGGTTACCGTCGCGCAGAACTACTACAAAGTTGGCGCCGCGGAACGCAAACTCGTCACCGCGCAGCGCGGCGCCGATGAAGGCGATCATTTCTTCAAGCTCACCCAGCAGCTCGAAAATGGCGGTGAAGTGGCCCACGCGGACGTCATCAAGGCCGAACTGCAGATGCAGGAGCGCCGCCGGCAATTGCAAGAAGCTCAGCTGGGATTGCTAAATGCCAGGCTGGACCTCGCCGTTTTGATTTTCCCCAACTTCAATCAGAATTTCGAAATCGCCGACGATCTGCACGCTCCAGTGCCTCTCCCCACCATCGATGAAATTCAGCAGCGCGGCACGCACGACAATCCTGATTTGCGGGCCGCTCTCGAAGCGGTGCGTCAGACGCGCTTCGACGTTTTTAGCGCGCGCGCTGGCTACCTCCCAGCTTTGACCTTCGATTATTTCTATGGAATCGACGCGCCAAACTTTGGCGTAAACACTCCGGTTCCTACTTCGGCCGGTCGTAAGTTTTCAAACCTCGGCTCTTCCGCGGTAGTCACGCTCGACATCCCCATCTGGAACTGGGGCACCACGCAAAGTAAGGTGAAGCAAGCCGAACTGCGCAGATCGCAAGCCCAGCGCGAACTCTCCGCTGCTCAGCGCAAACTCGTGGCGGAAATCCAGTCGCTGTACGCCGAAGCCAGCACTGCTTTTAGCGAACTCGAAGGGCTGCGGCGCTCCGCCGAGTTGGCGGAAGAAAGTCTGCGCCTCAGCACGCTGCGCTACCGCGACGGCGAGGCCACCGTGCTCGAAGTGGTCGACTCGCAAACAACTTTTGCAACCGCAAACTCCGCCTACCAGGACGGCGCCCTGCGCTACCGCGTGGCGCTGGCAAGTTTGCAAACTCTGACGGGTGTAACGACGAATCCATGAAAATAAAATCGCCATTCAGCTCGCAACGGAAATTTACGCTCGCGGCTATCGTTGCCGGCGCCGCGCTTGCCTGTACACTCGCGGCCGGATGCTCCAAGGAAGAAAAAGAAAAGGAGCCGGAGGTCAGCGTTCAGACCACCCCCGCCGAGAAAAAAGATATCTCGCAGAGCATTACCGAAGAAGCGGTGATCTCGCCGCTGCAGCAAGCCACCGTCGCTCCAAAAATCACTTCGACCATCAAACAGTTCCTGGTGCAGCGCGGGACAAAAGTAAAAAAAGGTCAACTGCTGGCAGTACTCGAAAATGCCGATCTCTCAGCCGCGGCCGCGGCCAGCCAAGGCGATTATCAGCAAGCAGAAGCCGCTTACGCCACCAGCGTTGGCTCTAGCATCCCGCAACAAACGCAGAAAGCCGAACTCGACGCCGCCGCGGCGAAATCCGCTTTCGAAGCGCAGCAAAAAATCTACAACAGTCGCCAGGATTTATTTAAGCAAGGCGCCATCCCTCGCCGCGATCTCGATTCCGCCGAAGTCGCGCTCGTAGCCGCGAAAAGTCAAAACGAGCAGGCCCAGAAGCAGTTAGCCGATCTCAAACGGCTCGGCCAGGAACAAGCCATCAAGTCGGCGGAAGGTCAGAAGCGCTCCGCGGAAGGTAAATACCGCGCCGCCGAAGCCCAACTCAGTTACTCCCGAATTGTCAGCCCCATCGACGGCGTAGTCACCGACCGCCCCCTCTTCGTCGGCGATCTGGCCACCGCCAATCAGCCCATCCTGACGGTGATGAACACTTCCAAGCTGATCGCCAAGGGGCACCTCCCGCAAACCGAAGCCGTGCAGTTGAAAGCCGGCGATCCGGCGGAGATTCATATCCCCGGACTCGATGATCCGATTCCCGCAAAAGTCACGCTGGTCAGCCCGGCGCTCGATCCCGGCAGCACCACCATTGAAGTTTGGGTGGAAGCGAAAAAGCCCAACCCCGCCATGCGCCCGGGCGTTACGGTGCACGTGGAAATGACCGCGAAGACCAGTAAAGATGCGCTAATCGTGCCCACCGCGGCTCTCTTCAAGAATTCCGAAACTGGTGCGGACTACGTGCTGCTTGCCGGGTCCGACGAAAAAGCACATATGAAGACGGTGAAGGTCGGCATCCGTACCAAAGAGAGCGCGGAAATTTTAAGCGGCATCAAGGAAGGCGACCCGGTCATTACCGGGGGCGGCTACGCCATACCCGATGGCACCAAAATCAAGGTCGAGAAGCCCGAAGCCGGAGAAAAAGAAGGCGCGGACAAAAAAGATAAAGACGATGAGAAAGACGTCAAGGGTGCCAAGGACGACAAAAAAGACGACGACAAGGACGATAAAAAAGGCGGCGCCGCAAAGCCCGACGACAAGGATAAGGAGTAGCCTCGCATGGATTCTCGGACATCTCTACCGCGGGGCGGCAAGGTCGGAGCACCATCGGACGCTCCCTGGTTTCGCAGGCTCTCACGTCCCATTCTGTTTTTGATCGTCAGCCTCACGCTGGTCGGCGCCTATTTCGCCTTCACCATTCCAGTCTCGGTATTTCCTAACACCGATTTTCCGCGCATCGTGGTCGGCATCGATAACGGCGTCATGCCCATTGACCAGATGCTGGTCACCATCACGCGCCCCATCGAAGAAGCGGTCAACAGCGTTCCCGGCCTGACCAAAGTGCAATCCATCACCAGCCGCGGTTCTGCCGAAGTGGATCTCTTCTTCGACTGGAACTCCGACATGGTGCTCACGCTGCAACGCGTCGACGCCGTCGTTGCCCGCTTGCAAACGGAACTGCCCACCACCGCGAAGGTGGAAACGCACCGCCTCACTTTCGCTACCTTCCCGATCATCGGCTACAGCCTCACTTCCGACTCGGTGCCTCCCGGTAAGCTCTGGGAAGTGGCCACCTATGATTTAAAGCCGCGCATCAATCGCCTCGACGGCGTGGCCTCCGTCCTGGTGCAGGGCGGCCGGGTCCCCGAATTTCAAGTCATGCCGGACCCCGCCCGCCTGCTTGCCGTAGGCGTCACCGTTACGGACATCATGGATACGCTGAAGCGTACCAACCTTGTCGACTCGCCCGGCCTGCTCGAGTACAACCATCAATTGGTGCTCGGTCTCGTCAGTGGGCAGGTCCAGACCCCCGACGAAATCGCCCAGATCGTGGTAAAAAATTCCGCGGCCGGCGTCCCCATTAAATTGGGCGACATCGCCAGCATCGCGCCGTCCGTCGCGCCGGTCTACACCATCGTCACTGCTAACGGCAAACCTGCCGTGCTCCTCAGCGTGATGCGCCAGCCCAACAGCAACACCATCGACGTCGCTGACGAAGTTCACAAACAAATTACCGAGCTGCAGCCTTCGCTTCCGCCCGGCGTGCACCTCGAACCCTTTTACGATCAGTCCACCATCGTCCACGACTCCATCGCCAGCGTACGCGACGCCGTGCTGCTTGGCTTGCTGCTCTCGTCCATCATTCTCGTGCTTTTTCTGCGGGACTGGGGAACTTCGCTGGTCGCCGGACTGGTAATTCCCGCCACGCTTCTGATCACTTTCATCGTCCTGAAATTTACCGGACAGAGCTTCAACCTCATGACCCTCGGAGGCCTCGCCGCCGCTGTCGGCTTGGTCATCGACGACGCCATCGTGGTCCTCGAAAATATCGTGCTCCACCGCGACGCCGGCCAGAGCCGCTTCCAGGCCATCAACAGCGCACTCCGCGAATTAACCGTTCCGCTGATCGGTTCCACCATCACTCCGATTGTCGTGTTTCTCCCGCTCATTTCCATCACCGGCGTCACTGGCAGCTTCTTCCGCGCGCTGGCCGTTACGATGACGGTGTCCCTTTTCACTTCGCTTTTGCTCGCTCTCACCTGGACCCCGACCCTCAGCCAATACCTCGTGCGCCGCAAAGACACCGCGGACGCCCCTGCTGCCACCGGTGAGGAAGGCGATAACGTCGCCGCGCTGCTTGCCGCCGAAGAAAAACATCTCTCCGGATTTTTTGGCCGCATCGTGAACGCTTATGGACGTTTGATGCAGTCCGTACTACGCCGCCCCATTGTTCTCGTGCTCGGCTCCGTCGTGATCGTGGTCCTCTCCGTCGTCTGCTACAAACTCCTGGGTAGCGATCTTCTTCCGGAGATGGACGAAGGCGGTTTCATCCTGGATTATTTCACTCCGCCCGGCAGTTCGCTGGAAGAATCCAATCAAATTCTTCTGCGCATCGAGCAGATCATCAAATCCGTACCGGAAGTGGAAAACACTTCGCGCCGCACTGGCATGCAACTTGGTCTCGCCGCCGTAACCGAAGCCAATCGCGGCGACTTCACCGTCAAACTCAAGCGCAAACGCAGCCGCGCCATCGACGACATCATCTCCGACATTCGCGGCCAGGTCGAAGAATCCGAGCCGGAAGTCAAAGTGGAATTCATCCAGGTCTTGCAGGACATGATCGGCGATCTGACCAGCCAGCCTGAGCCGGTCGTCATTAAACTTTTCTCCGAAAACGCCAAGCTGCTCGAGGAGACCGCGCCGAAAGTTGCCGACGCCATCGGCAAAATCAAAGGCGTAGTCGACGTGCTTAACGGCATTGAAAACACCATCAGCGGCCCGGCCGTCACCTATCAGGTAAATCCCGCGGTCGCCGCCCGCGCCGGCTTTACGCCCGAAGAAGTGGCCATCGACGCTTCCGCCATTCTCGAAGGCGAGCCGGCGGCCTTGCCCATCATTTTGAACGATCGCCCTTACACCTTGCGCGTGCGCTTCCCCGAAGCCAACCGCGCTTCGCTGGAGGCCATGAGCAACACGCTAGTCGCCAGCTCTGCTGGCCACACCGCCACGCTTGGCTCCTTGGCCACCGTCAAGGAAGAAGCCGGTCAAACTGAAATTCGCCGCGAAAATCTGCAGCGCCTCGTCGAAGTCACCGGCCGTTTCGAAGGTGTGGACCTCGGTACCGGAATCGCCGCGGTGCAAAAAACCATCAACGACATGCACTTGCCCAGTTCCATTCGCGTGGAATATGGCGGCATCTACCAGGAGCAACAGAAATCGTTCCACGATTTGCTGATGGTTCTATTCCTTGCGCTGCTGCTGCTCTTTGTCGTGCTGCTCTTCGAGTTCAGAACCTTCTCCGCGCCCATCGCTATTCTCGCCTCGGCGTTGCTCTCCACCTTCGGGGGCTTCCTCGCTCTGCTGATTACCCGTACCACCTTTAACGTCGCCTCCTTCATGGGCATGATTATGGTCATCGGCATCGTGGCCAAGAACGGTATTTTGCTGCTAGACGCCGAGCACCACTTCCGGGAACTCGGCTTCACCGCCAAAGACGCCATGATTCAATCCGGCCGTCGCCGCCTCCGCCCCATCGTCATGACCGCGCTCGCCACCATCGCCGGTATGTTGCCGTTGGCCTTTGCCATCGGTGCCGGCTCCCAAATGCTCCAACCACTGGCCATCGCGGTCGTCGGCGGCCTGCTCAGCTCCATGGTCCTCTCGCTGGTCTTCACCCCCGCGATCAACTACTACTTGCAGCCCAAGGATCCGCAAGAACGCGAGATCCCTTCTGCGCCTC
>DATCOK010000030.1:0-3140 GCA_036564765.1 Candidatus Acidiferrum sp.
GGTCACTGTATACGGCGCTGGTGATGGCCGTGGCTCTGCTCGCGTTTGCCGGGGCGCGGGCCAAAGATAACGCCAGCGACGACGCCACCTTCCGCAAACTCACCGACCAGTATTGCGCGGCATGGAGCAGCGGGAACACCGACAACGCCGCGAAGATGTACGCGCAGGACGCGGATCTGGTTTTTTATGATGTGACGCCCTTTTCCTACCACGGCTGGAAAGAGTACGCGCCGGGGGTGCACAAAGCGTTTCTCGATTCTTCCGCCGAAGCGAAGCTGACCGCGGGCAAGGATTTGAAAGTAACGCGACGCGGCAGCGTGGCGTGGACCACCGTGCCGATGCACCTCTACGACAAGACCAAGGACGGCAAAGTGATTGAGGCCGATCTGCGCTACACGGGCATCTGGGAGAAGCGTGGCTCGCAATGGTTGCTGGTGCACGAACACCTTTCGACGCCGATGGCGGGCGATTAGATCGACTAGAATATTCTTGGCGCCTTTTCGCGACGGCACCAAAAACTTGAATGCTGGAAGCGTTGCGCTACTACTGGATCGCTGCCAAGGGATACCGCCTGCGTCCCTGGAAGAGTCCGTACATTCGCTGGCGATTCGAAACCTTCCTCGGCGCCGAGGCCGCGGGCCTCGATGCCCGCAAATTTTTTCAGCTCTCCTGGAAATACCGCGCGCGGATGGAGAATTTCATCCAATGGGTGGGCGAGCGCCGCCGGGCACAGCGCGCAGAACCGGAATAGTCCTCTCCCTCGGCATCGCACGCGAATTTTCTGCGTACTATACTGGTCGAGGAAGGAGGGACCGTGGCCGATTTAGCCATCCTCCAAAACACCGAACAACTGCACGAAGCGCGCTGGTGGGAAGCCGAGCCGAACGGCAAAGTGCATTGCTATCTTTGCCCGCGCCATTGTCACATCCATCCTGGGCAGGCGGGCTTCTGTTTCATTCGCGTGAATCGCGTGGGCAAGTTGTACAGCCTGGGTTACGGTTCGCCCGCGGCGCTACAGATCGATCCCATCGAAAAAAAACCGCTCAGTCATTTCTTGCCAGGCACGCGGGTGTTCAGCATGGGCACCGCAGGGTGCAACATGGGCTGCTTCTTCTGCCAAAACTGGGACATTTCCAAATCGCGCCAGGACCAAGTGCACGCCCAGCGCGTTTCTCCGGATGATGTGCCGCTGCTGGCCAAAGAGCACGGCTGCGACTCCATCGCTTTTACGTATAACGAGCCGACCATCTGGGGCGAGTACGTCATCGACATCTGCAAGGCAGCGAAGCGTCACGGACTCAAGACCGTGATGGTTTCGAACGGGTACATCACGCGCGAAGCGTTTCACGATATTTACGACCATGTGGATGCCGCGAACATCGACCTAAAAGCGTTCACAGAGAATTTCTACGGAAAGATCACACTGACGCATTTGCAGCCGGTGCTGGATACCTTGCAGTGGCTGAAGAACGAGACTTCCGTGTGGTTCGAACTGACGAATTTGCTGATTCCCACGTTGAACGATGACCCGGACGAGATTCGCAAGCTCTCTGAATGGGTTCTGGAGCATCTCGGGCCGGATGTGCCGCTGCACTTCACGGCGTTTCATCCCGATTTCAAACTGCAGGACAAGCCGCCGACTCCGCCGGAAACACTACATCGCGCCCGAACAATTGCGTTAGAAGTGGGACTGCACTACGTTTACGAAGGGAATATTTTCAGCGAGGCCGCGTCCACGCGGTGCCCCAGCTGTAGCACGCTGCTCATTCGCCGCTCGTGGCACAACGTACTCGAAAATAATCTGAAAAACGGCGCGTGCCCGAAGTGCGGGCTGGCCATACCGGGTGTGTGGCAGCATTCGAATACCAAGCGCACAGCTTCCTCCGCGCGCAATGATCTTCGCGGCCGCTACGACCACCTCAATCTATAAACCTATCGCCAACAATTTATTTCCCCGCTCACTGCGCAGATTGGTCGGTGGGCAGCGCGGTGGTGTCTCCGGGATGCAGCATCCGAGTGCAAAGGTGCGTGGAGTCGGCGTCCGGATCGCATTGGTAGACATTTACAAATTGCGGATCGTTTGGCTGTACCACATAAGTACCGGCGCTCATCTCCTCAGCGTCGGCGGCGCGCGCGGTGGCGACGGGGCTGCCTGGTTGCACACGGATGCGGAATTGCCGCGACGAGGGCTCGTAGTTCGAATAGGTGAAGCAGCGGCGGATGCAGGCGCGATCGATGACGTGGCCAATGAATTCGATGCGCGAGGAGGGCGCGGAGACGGTGGGTATGACCAGCGTGCCGTAAGGAAGTTTCGCGGTGATCTGCTCGGCGTGCGCTTCGAGGTGGTTGATGGCCCCGGTGTCCTGGTACAGAAATACAAAAAATACGGCGGCACACAGGATCAACAAAATACCGACTGACTTTCTTGGTTTGAGGCAGTTCAGCGCGCAGAGCGCGAAGATGGCGGTGATGACCGTCAACCGATTTACGAGCAGACCGATCCAGGAGCCGTCGGGATGCAGACGCAGGTCCTGAGGCGACAGGCTGGTGGCGAGGAATGAGAGCGCGTACAGCTCCGCTAGAAGGGCAAAACGCTTCCACTGGTCTTGATACTTCCTCCATTTGAAGCCTTCGACCACTAGCCAGATCGCGAGAAGCGTCAGGCATGACCAGGCGATCCATTTGCCGCGGTCACTGTAGGAGATGAGTTGGTCGGAGCCGTTGAAAAAATAGAACGGCCGGTCGAGCCAGTTGATTTCCCAACTGGAAACATGGGCGAGGTACCAATGCAAGGTGAGCGCGCCACCGGCAGCCAAGGCCGGTAGGGTGAGAACACGCGAGCCGCTCAGGCGACGGTGAGCGGCGACGAAGGTGAGAGTCGCGACGCACCATAAGGCACCGATGGGGTGTGCGAAAAGCACCAGCGCGAGAAAGAATGCTCCGACGACCAGGTCGGCAGCACGTCCAGACCAGCACAAAGCCAGCGCAAAACAGCCCAGACCGATCGACAGGTAATAATTGAAGAAACCCATGTTGAAGGTGTAGCCGTAGCTCAACATGGCGATGAGCGGGGTGAGCAGCCAAGGCGCTCGTCCGCCGGTGACCGCGACGAAAGAAAAAACGCCCCAGAAAAAAAACAG